>JANYAB010000280.1 GCA_025355225.1 Bacteroidota bacterium | reverse complement strand
TACAAAACGCTAACTAACTATAAAAGAGCAGTATGATCCTTAACTTAACGACATTGCCCGGTATCCTGAGCAATTCATTCTTAAAGTATACATATTTAGGTTCCAGTTCGCCCTGCATTACTACCATTCCGAGGTTTTCCTTATCGTAGCCCAAATTCTTCGATTGTACATAGCTCATTTGCCGTGATACGATGATGGTGCCTGTGATGAGTATTATTGATAACACAAACTGGAATACCACCAATCCCTTGCGGAATAAGGTTGTACCTGAATCTAATTTTAAAGCACCCTTGAGGACTTTTACCGGGTTGAATGCCGACAAGAACAAGGCAGGGTAACTGCCCGCAATGAGACCGGTTATTAAGGTAATGCCAACAAGTTTTAACCAGAATGAAACTTGTGCAAAAGGCAGTTCAATTTGTCTTTGGGTGATTTGATTGAATAAAGGCAGCAGCAATACTAACAACGCAATGGCGACTATTACCGCAAGTGCAGTAACGATGACCGACTCGCCGATGAACTGCCAGATGAGTGACGAACGTAATGCGCCAACTACTTTACGCACACCAATTTCCCTTGCGCGTTTCACCGAGCGGGCTGTGGTTAAGTTCATGAAATTGATGCAGGCGATGAGCAGGATAAAAATGGCAATGATGCTGAACAGGTGTACATATTCTATGCGGCCACCATCGGGTTTACCGCTATCAAGGTTGTTGTTGAGATACGATTCGCCATAGGGCTGCAGGGCCAGGTCGATATAAAATGTGGATGTTTTGCGGTTGGTATGCCAGTGATTAACGAGAAAATCGGCTACTTTTTTATTGGCAGAGGCCATGTTAGCATCCTTGCGGAGCGTAATATAAGTGGCCGGCCCATTGTTACCCATCTCCCTTGCCCATGGGTTATTATTTAGGAATGCCTCCCAATTGGTGAGGAACTCAAAACTTTGGGATACATTTTTTGGCAAATCCTCAAATACGGCAGTCACGGTAAAATTTTTACTGTTCTGGTAGCGGATCACCTTGCCCATTGCATTCTCGGGGCTGCCAAAGAATTGCCCGGCCATTTTGCGGGATATAGCGATGCTGTTCGTCGTATTGAGTGCGCTTGGCGCAGAACCCTGCACCAATGGGAAATTGAACATTTTAAAGTAATCGGCACCGGCGGAGTTGCCATGTATGGTGAGCACTTTATCTCCCACATGGAACGTACTCAATTCGCCAAAACCCATGCCGGTGGCATACTCTATTTCGGGTATCACCTTTTTCATCTCGTCGGCCAAAACGCCCGGTGTGTTGTTGGTGCCACCAATTTTGTGGTTACCGTACACCTGCTCATAAACCCTATACAAGTGGTTGCTGTGGAATGAATCAATGCTGCGCTCGTTCTGCACCCAAAGCAGGATCATAAGGCTGCAAACGAGGCCTACTGAGAGCCCTGCGATATTGATAAACGAATGGGCCTTGTTCCTTACCAGGTTACGCCAGGCAACTTTTAAATAGTTTTTGATCATGATGCTTTAAACTCTAAATCCCAATTTCTAAATCCTAAATTTTAAACGCTAAATTCTAAACGCTAAATTCTAAATTCTAAAAAATAGCTTTCAGCTTTGGTCTTTTTGCTTTGAGCCTCTTAACTGCCAACTGTAAACTGCTACTGCAAACTTCCTTCACTCACTTCTTAAGCTATTAACCGGGTTAGCTAACGCCGCTTTAATACTTTGATAGCTTATTGTCATCAAAGTAATTAGGATAGCACCAGCTGCAGTTACTGCAAATATCCACCAGGAAAGTTCAGCGCGATAGGTGTAATTCTGTAGCCAGTTGTGCATAAAATAATAAGCAACGGGTGTGGCAATCACCAGCGAAATAATTGCCAGTGCTACAAAGTCCCCCGACATTAAGCGCCACAAACCGAAAACGGATGCGCCCAATACTTTGCGTACGCCAATTTCCTTAACACGTTGTTCGGCCATAAAAGAGGCCATGCCAAATAACCCTAGGCAACTAATAAAAATAGCGAGCCCCGCAAAAGAGCTGGCAAGCTTACCGATACGTTCTTCGTTGTCGAACTTTTTCGCGTATTCTTCATCCGTAAATTTGTAATCGAAAGGTTGGCCAGCAGCATATTTTTTGTAAACACCTTCAATTTTACTTAGTGCATTAGCTGCATTTATTAGAGGGTTGATCCTGATATTTATAATTCCTGCTTCTGTGGTAATATAGAAAACCGTCGGTTTAATAGGCTCATAAGGCGATTCGGCTACCATATCCTTTGTTACCCCTAAAACGGCATATTTTTTATTATTCCAATTAATAATTTGGCCTATCGGGTTTTTAAACCCCATGTATTTTACTGCTGTTTCGTTCAAAATCAAACCATCAGCGTTTGAAGAATAACCTTTTGAAAAATCTTTCCCCTCTTTTAATTGCCAGTCGACAGTTTTTCCATACTCAGGTGTTGCGGCAACGGTGGCAAACTCATCGTGCATATTTGGGTCTTTTCCCTGCCAGCCCAGACCACCGCTTGTTCTGCTGCCATGGGTTATCTGGTTACCGGATTCGGCTATTTCAGTAATCGCCCCAGCTTGAACCAGGTCATTTCTAAAGGCCCCGAAATGTGCATGAATATCTTCTGAAAAGGGCCTGATCATAATTAAACCAGCCCGACTATAGCCAATGGGGCGATTTTTAGCAAAATTAACCTGACGAAAGACAATGATTGTCCCGATGATCATTATAACAGAAAATGTAAATTGAATAATTATCAACACCTTTCGGGGGATACTGGCCATTTTACCGGCACGAAATACTCCTTTTAGTACTTTAACCGGCTTAAAGGATGATAAATAAAAAGCAGGATAACTGCCCGCAAATAAACCGCTGATTAGGGCAAACCCAATTCCAAGCAGCCAAAATAGAGGATGCGCCCACAAAACGGACATTTGTTTGCCCGATAGTTCATTAAAAAACGGGAGTGAAAGTTGTATCAAAAACAAAGATAAGACAAACGCCAAAATGGCCATTAATAACGATTCGCTTAAAAATTGCACAATTAATTGACCCCTTACGGAACCAACCGCTTTTCTGATACCGACTTCTTTGGCCCGTTTTTCGGACCGTGCAGTACTCAGGTTCATGAAATTGATGCAAGCAAGCAGTAATACAAAAATACCGGTAATGCCAAAAAGCCATATATATTTGATGTCGCCGCCTGTATTCAACCCATTCTTAAATTCTGAATACAAATGCCACCGGCTCATTGGATAGAGAAATACTTCCGGCTTTACCTTTTTTCCCTCCCCATCTAAATTATTGAATTTGATACCCTTTATTTTTGATGAAACTGCGGCCATCCCACTTGATCCGGCGATTTGGGCAAATATCTGGAATGAGTTATGGTTCCAGTCGCCCATGGCTTGTTGAACATCCTGTTCGCGTGCATAAACTTCCCAGGGCGCAATAAATAATACGTTGTTGAATGAAGTATTGTACGGGAGGTCCTGGTACACCCCTGTCACTTTTAAATTGTACTCGTCCAGTTTCAACACCTTATCAATAGGATCTATATTACCAAAAATAGCTTTAGATGCCGACTCCGAAATTATAATGGACGAAGGGTCTTTCAATCCTGCCCGTGTACCTTTGGTCATTTTTAGTGTCAGCATTTCGGGAGCATCGGGCTCCATAAAGTTACCCTGTATGGATAAATTCTTACTCTTGAATGTAATCAGATGAGGGTTCGTCCATGAAGACAATACCACATACTTGAAATTGCTTCCGTAGAGATGGCGAAGCTGATAAGCCACAGGAATTGGCATAGCTTTTATCGTATTAACTTCCCCATTTGAGGTTTCCTGCTGCATTACACGGGCAATGCTTTCATAATTTTTATGGTATTTATCAAACGATAATTCATCCCATATCCAAAGACCAATCAACATAGCCACAGCCATACCAACTGACAAGCTGGTAATATTGATGAATGACGATGCTTTGTTTTTTACAAGGTTTCGCCAGGCGATTTTTAAATAGTTTTTTATCATGATGTATTAAACTCTAAATCCTAATTTCTAAATCCTAAATCCGAACCGTTGATTTTGATGATTGAATGATCTCGTTGATTCTAAACTCTAAATCCTAATTTCTAAATCCTAAATTTTCCTGCGATAGTGTTTTCTAACTGCCAACTGCTACTGCAAACTGCCTACTATTCTTTACTCGCTCCTTAAACTTTTAATAGGATTGACCAATGCTGCTTTTATTGCCTGGAAGCTCACTGTGGCCAGGGCTATGAAGACGATCAAGCCGCCCGATACGGCAAATACCCACCATTGTATGGGGACATGGTAAGCGAAATTTTGCAGCCAATTGTTCATCCCATACCAGGCTAATGGTGTGGCAATGATCATGGCAATAACCACCAATATCAAAAACTCCGATGATAGCAGGGCAAACAGCGAACTCACGCTCGCGCCCAGCACTTTGCGGATACCGATTTCCTTTAACCGTTGTTCGGCCGTGAACATGGCCAGGCCTAATAAACCCAGACAGGAGATAAAAATGGCGAGGAATGCGAACCCGTCGGAAAGTTTGCCTACCATCTGTTCGCTGTTATAAAGTTTATTATATGCATCGTCCGAAAAGGTGTAAGTAAACTGGAAATCAGGATTCAATTGCTTTGAAAGTGTTTCAAGGCTGGCCAATGCCTCTTTTGTTTTTCCGGGCAATGTCCTTACCAGCATATTGCCACCATCCCATTTTTCTCCATATTGCAGTACCAGGGGCTTTATTTGCTCGTGCAGGGAATTGAAATGAAAATCCTTTACAATGCCAATGATTTTCCCTTTGTTCCCCCACATAGTGAAAGACTTTCCAATTGGGTCGGTATAACCAATTCTTTTTAGAGCGGTCTCATTAAGGATATAGCCGGCAGAATCAGTGGGAAAATCTTTTGAAAAATCCCGACCGGTAATCATTTTTAGCTTCATTGTGCGGATGTAATCATATCCTACAGCAGCATCTGAAAATGAAATATTAATCTTAGGGTCCTTACCATCCCATTGAACACCTATGGTAGATTGCCCAATATTAGTTGGGTTATTGGACGACCTTGTAACTGACCGGATACCGGGCATTTTAAGCGCCTCATTTTTAAATACCGTATAGTTTGAAACCAGGTTCCCCTCCATCGGGATATACACCAGATTTTCCTTATCGTAACCCAGGTTAATGGACTGGATATAATTTACCTGCCTTGAAACGATAATTGTACCGATGATCAATACTACTGAAAGTACGAACTGGAATACTACCAATCCCTTGCGAAAAAGAGTAGTTCCTGAATCGAGTTTCAAAGTCCCTTTAAGCACCTTAACGGGGTTAAAGGACGACAGGAATAAGGCAGGATAACTACCGGAAACTATCCCCGTGACAAGCGTAATTAATACCAGTTTTAACCAGAATTGGGGTTGATCAAAAGGCAGCTCAATTTGCTTTTGGGTGATCTGATTAAAGAATGGAAGCAAAGCGACCAGTATAAACAGCGAAACGATTACCGCCATGGAAGTAAGCAATAACGATTCGCTGATAAACTGTTTGATCAATACGCCACGCACAGCGCCAACAACCTTTCTGATCCCGATTTCCTTTGCCCGTTTTACAGAGCGGGCTGTCGTCAGGTTCATGAAATTGATACAGGCGATCAGCAAAATAAATACGGCTACTATACTAAATAGGTGCACATATTCTATCCTTCCGCCTTCAACTTTGCCGTCTTTCAAATTACCCTGGAGGTATACCCTGTCATACCGCTGTAAGCCCAGTTCTTGTGTAAAAGTTCCTTTTTTCTCATCGTTATCAAGGTTCAGTAAAAAATCAGTGATCTTTTTATCAACCAATGCCGGGTTTGCATCTGCACGTAGCTGCAGGTAAGTAAAAGGTGTGTTATTGCCCCATTTTTTAGCCCATGGATTATCCTCTAAAAAGGAAAGCCAATTGATCAGGTAATCAAATTTTATGGATGAATTTGCGCCAACATTTTCAAATACCGAAGTAATTATAAAGTCTTTTTTGTTGTCCACACGGATTGTTTTTCCCATTGCCGATTGTGCGCTCCCGAAGAAGTCTTCAGCCATCTTTTTTGATACAGCAATATCGGATATGCTGCGTAAGGCATTTTGAGCATTCCCCTGCAATAATGGGTAGCTGAACATTTTAAAGAAATCAGCATCTGCCGAGCCCCCTGTTAGTTTCAGTATTTTATCGCCAACCTTGAAAGTACTTTTTTGCTCGAAGGTAGCATTGGCAGCGTATCGCACTTCGGGGATTACCCGCTTCATTTCGGCAGCTAAAACTCCCGGCGTATAATATTGCCCGGTAACTTTATGATCGTAGTATTGCCTTTCATAAACCTGGTACAAATTCGGCCCGTTTTTATGAAAAGCATCCATACTCAATTCGTTTTGCACCCACAGCAAAATAAGCAGGCTGCAGGCCAGGCCAACAGAAAGCCCGGCCATATTAATAAACGTATGCGCTTTATTCCTTATCAGGTTGCGCCATGCAACTTTTAAATAGTTTTTTATCATGATGTTTAGCCCCCTCTAAATCTCCCCCGGTAGGGGAGACTTTTGATTTTTTTCTTTTAATAATTTTATTTTCAATTTAAATTTCACTTTTAAAAGTCCTCCCTACCGGGGAGGATTTAGGTGGGGCTTACTCCGTTTTTAAACTCTTAACCGGATTAGCCAATGCTGCTTTAATGCTTTGATAGCTTATTGTCATTAAAGTAATTAGGATAGCACCAGCTGCCGTTACTGCAAATATCCACCAGGAAAGTTCAGCACGATAGGTGTAATTCTGCAGCCAACCGTGCATAAAGTAGTAAGCCACGGGTGTGGCAATGACCAGCGAAATAATTACCAATGCTACAAAGTCCGCCGACATTAAGCGCCACAATCCGAAAACGGATGCGCCCAATACTTTGCGTACACCAATTTCCTTAATGCGCTGCTCGGCCATGAAAGATGCCATGCCGAATAAGCCAAGACAGCTGATAAAAATTGCAAGCCCTGCGAATGAGCTGGCTAATTTGCCTATGCGTTCTTCCATGGTGAATTTTTTGGCGTATTCATCATCAGCGAAAGTATAAGTGAATGGCGCCGAAGGCGAATAGGTTTTGCAGACCGATGCGATCTTATCCAGTGCTTCATGTGTGCTTGCATTTGGGTTGATGCGTACAATTACATAGGCGGCCGGATCGCGGCGGACGTAGAAAACCGTTTGCTTAACGGGTTCATAAGGTGATTCCATTACCATATCCTTCACCACACCGATTACGGTGAGGTCATGTTTGCCTATTTTTACTATTTGGCCAACCGGGTTTTTAAGTCCCATGTATTTTACAGCGGTTTCGTTTATCACTATAGCTAATGAATCGCTGATGGACCTGGAGGCAAAATCCCTGCCTTGTGTAAACTGCCAGCCTACGGTTTCGCCGTATCCGGTGGTTACTCCGATATAGCCAAAAAATGAGGTAGCGGATGGGTCTTTACCATGCCAGCTAATATCGCCGCGGTTGTTATTAACGCCGGTGGTTGAGCTTGATGTCTCGGCAGCTTCAATTACGGCCCCTGATTTCAAAAGATCGGCCCTGAAAGCGGCAAAATGCTTGTGCAGGTCATCATTGGTCACCTCAACATTTACCAGGCCATCACGGCTATAACCGACCGGACGGTTTTTAGCGTATTGCACCTGCTTAAAAACGATGATGGTGCCGATGATGAGTATCACCGAAACTGTAAATTGTGTAACCACCAGCACTTTGCGGGGTATTGCCGCAAAACGACCGGCTTTGAAAGTACCCTTCAATACTTTAACCGGGTTGAATGACGATAAGTACAAAGCGGGATAACTGCCTGCAATGATCCCTGTAAACAGGGTAAAACCGATGCCGGCGATCCAAAACAATGGCCTGTCCCACAAAATGGTCATTTGCTTATTGGCTACATCATTAAACCAAGGCAGGGCAAACGATACCAACGCCAATGATAACACAAATGCAAGCGTCGCAATGAGGAACGACTCGCAGAAAAATTGTTTGATCAACTGGCCCCTTAATGAACCAACTGCTTTGCGGATGCCTACCTCTTTGGCCCGTTTTTCGCTGCGGGCGGTGCTAAGGTTCATGAAATTAATGCAAGCCAAAAGCAGTACGAACATGCCTGTGATGCCAAAAAGCCATACATATTGTATTGCACCGCCTATGTTGACACCATTTTTAAATTCGGAGTACAGGTGCCACTTGCTCATGGGCTGCAGGAACATCACTGGATTATATTTGAGATCCTCTTTACTCATTTTACTGAGTTTGACATTCTTTATTTTTTCTGAAAGCTTAGCTATATCAGTATTGTCGGCTATCTGCACATACATCAATAAAGAATTGTCGCCCCAGTCGGTCAATGACCTTCCGTTGCCTGGAGAATTAATATAATATTCAAACGAGCCCATAAATGCCAAATCATGCATAGTGGTGTTACCGGGCAAGTCCTCATATACTCCCGAAACGTTAAAATTATCCGTATTATCCAATTTGATCACTTTACCTATAGGATCTGAATTGCCGAATAATGCTTTTGCTACCGATTGCGAAATGAGTAGGGATGAAGGATCTTTTAATCCGTCGCGGGTACCTTTAAGCATTTTGAACGAAAATATTTCAGGTGCTTCCGAACCCATAAAGTTCCCCTGGAAGGAGACCTTTTTAACGCCAACTGTCAGAACGTGTTTTTCTATCCACGAGGATATTGCGATGTGTTTAAAATCGCTTCCATAAGTTCTGCGCAATTCTGCATCAAGGGGCAGCGGAATGGGACTACCTGTATTGATATTACCGTTAAATGTTTCGTGCTCCATCACCTGTGCAATGCGGTCGTAATTCTGATGATATTTATCGAACGACAGTTCATCCCATATCCATAAACCGATCATCATAGCCACGGCCATACCCACAGCGAGGCCGCCGACGTTAATAAGGGAAGAAGCCTTATTTTTGATAAGGTTCCGCCAGGCGATCTTTAAATAGTTTTTTATCATTCCAGGTTCAATAATTAAATACTAAATCACTAATTGTATAAAATATGTGCCATTTTAATAAGTAGCTGAATGTCAGCCAATTTCAAAAAATGCGCGATTGTAAGTGTTCGTATACGAACAGCCGGTGTGCGGTTTTGATGGGTGCTTGACCCCTCAGGAAATAGCTGAACAGTTTTCAGAACGTGCCTAGCTGCCCGCTCTTTTTCAAAGGTGTTGAGGATATATACAAATTTACGGAATCGGTTTGAATAATGTACTGACACAAGTGTGTCAGTACATTGATAGTTAAATTTTTTAATTGCTAATGCGTGTAAATTCACAATGGGATTGACTATTGTCAGTTTAAACCTATCAGGACAATACACTGTTACAGGTGTTACACTGTTACAAATGTTTTTGTAACGCCCTCCCTTGCCAAGCTGAAGGAGGTTGGGATGATCCATCCTGCCGGTTTGCAAACCCTTTTTCCTGTCATCATTATCAAAAAAAGTACTTTTCGCACATCCCACCTTATTCCCATCCCGCCCTTTTAAATAAAAACTTTATAATTTAGCCGAATATTAACTGAACGGATCATGAAGAAGTTTTACTTTATTCTATTGACATTTTTTGCGTCATCGGTTTTTGCACAAAAAACATATATCCAATGCGGAAAACTGATTGACGGCATTTCCAACAATGCGCAAACCCAGGTAACAATCGTTATTGAGGGTAAATTTATCACCGACATACAAAAAGGTTATACCAGTGGCAGCGCCAATGATAAAGTGGTCGATCTGAAAAACCAAACGGTGATGCCGGGGTTAATTGATTGTCATGTGCACTTAGAGAGTCAGGGCAACAAGAACTCGTTGATAGAAGGTTTTACTTTAACAGACGCCGATATTGCTTATCAGGCAGCAATTTATGCTAAAAGAACACTGATGGCTGGCTTTACCACTGTGCGTGACCTCGGCGGAAGCGGCGTAAACATTAGTTTGCGGAAAGCTGTTCAGCATGGGTTGGTTGACGGTCCAAGAATTATTACTGCGGGCCGGGCAATTTCGGCGAGCGGAGGGCATATGGATAATTCAGTTGGGTTTCGGGATGACGCTTTTAACCATCGCATGGGGCCTGACGACGGCGTAGCAGATGGAAGAGATGAGTTGATAAAAGCAGTACGCCTGCAAATTAAGCGCGGG
>JANYAB010000259.1 GCA_025355225.1 Bacteroidota bacterium | reverse complement strand
CGATCGTAACTAAATCAACTTTCTTATTAAATAGCTTTTCAAATTTATCATATAAACTAAGTAGCAATTTGCCTTTTCTTATCGGGTTAGGCTCATCAATTTCCACCAGCAGATCAATGTCGCTTTTTTCAGTAGCCGTACCCATTGCAACTGATCCAAATGCATACAGTTCTTTTACCTTATGGTGCTTACATAAGTTGATGAATTCCGGAGACTGGAAAATGCCTATGTTACTAATCATTTTATAAAATTAACAATTTCTCGTTTAATTGGTTACTAAATCATATTAAACGATAAGCAAAATGAATAAGATACGGCTGGAGAATTTCTCAGATGGTGTATTTGCAATTGCAGTTACCCTTTTGATCCTCAATGTTAAGATACCTGATGCAAAGAATTATGATAACCATGAATTGAACTATGCCCTGAGAAAAGCCATTCCGCACCTGGTAACTTTTGCTTTCAGTTTTATCGTGATAAGCGTGTTTTGGGTAGCGCATCACCGTATATTCAGCCTGGCAAAAGTGGTTAACAATCCATTGTTGTGGTTAAACATTCTTTACCTTTTGTTTGTCGCAATTATCCCCTACCCTGCCGCTTTGCTTGCCGAAAATCCATTTCTATCTACAGGTATCCTGGCTTATACAATCACATTGTCGAGTATTGCCTTGATGCATTTTGTACTGCTTAACTATATTCTGAAAAATAAGCACATCAAACACGAGGCACTAACCCCGGTTGTTTACCGGTCATACGCAAGATCTGCAATAGTTGGCCCGATATGTTACGTTTCGGCTGCAGCCTGTAGCTTTATTAATCCTTATATAAGTTTTTGCTTTATAATCGGGGCCCTGATCTTTTACATCTTTTTTTCAGGCCGGGGTAGAATTGACGACAAACTGCTGATCGTAGCTAAAGAAGAGGTTAGCAAATAAGAATGTTTGGCGGAAACCATAATATCACCACGCCAATACTGTGTTTTTAGTTATTTTTGGCATCTAATCACTTTACCTGCCAATGGGTTATCCAAGTTTACAAGCCTGTATTGCCGATCTTGAAGAAAATGGTCATTTAATTAGGATTAAGGATGAGGTTGACCCATACCTGCAGATGGCGGCTATCCATTTACGCGTTTTTGAGCACCAGGGTCCGGCTATTTTGTTTGAAAACGTAAAAGGGAGCAAATTCCCGGCAGTATCCAACCTGTTCGGTACGCTCGAACGCTCGAAGTTTATTTTCAGGGATACGCTGGAGCAGATAAAAACATTGGTGGAACTGAAGAATGACCCCCTTAAGGCTATCAAGCAACCTTTTAAATATGCCCATGTAGCGTTGACAGCATTATCAGCCCTGCCAATGAAAGTTAGCGCCAAAGCGCCGGTTAGTTTTGGCAAGGCGAGGATAAGCGATCTGCCGCAGATAGTGAACTGGCCCAAGGATGGCGGCCCCTTTGTCACCATGCCGCAGGTGTATACAGAAGACATTGACAAACCCGGTATCATGGATGCCAATCTGGGCATGTACCGCATTCAATTGGCTGGTAACGATTACGTGCTGAACAAAGAAATAGGCCTGCATTACCAGATCCACCGGGGCATAGGTGTGCATCAATCCAAAGCTAACGCAAAAGGACAGCCCCTGAAAGTGAGTATTTTTGTTGGGGGGCCGCCATCTCACCCCGTTGCTGCTGTTATGCCTTTGCCCGAAGGCTTATCAGAAATGACTTTTGCGGGAGCATTAGGCAAGCGCCGTTTCCGCTATTTTTATGATGACGAGGGATTTTGCATTTCAACCGATGCCGATTTTGTAATCACCGGAACCGTGATGCCGCATGAAAACAAACCCGAAGGACCTTTTGGCGACCACTTGGGTTACTACAGCCTGAAGCATCCCTTTCCATTAATGAAGGTGCGTAATGTGTATCATCGTAAAGATGCTATCTGGTCGTTCACGGTGGTTGGACGTCCGCCGCAGGAGGATACCAGTTTTGGCGCACTCATTCACGAGATCACAGGCTCGGCCATACCGAAGGAGATACCGGGTCTGCATGCGGTAAACGCCGTTGATGCCGCGGGGGTGCATCCCTTGTTATTCGCCATTGGGAGCGAACGTTATACCCCTTATCTCGATGAGCGCAAGCCCCAGGAAATACTTACTATCGCTAATCATATTTTGGGAAAAAGCCAGTTGAGCCTTGCCAAATACCTGTTCATTGCTGCGCAAGAAGATGACCCGAATCTGAATGTAAACGATATTGGTGATTTTCTAAAACATATTTTGCTAAGAATAGACCTCACCCGCGATCTGCATTTTTATACCAAAACCACCATCGATACACTGGATTATAGCGGCAGCGGGTTAAATTCAGGAAGTAAAGTTGCAGTTGCAGTAGCAGGCGAAATTAAAAGAGAACTATGGAACGAATTACCCGCCGGTTTTAGTTTGCCGCGACCATTTGATACTTACAAAATGGTTATGCCGGGTATATTGGCCGTTGAAGTTCCTAAAAATATCAGGAGCAGCGATATTCCTTTGATGATCGAGATATTGGATGAACATCTGAAAGATGCTGACCTCGATGGCCTACCTTTAATGGTTTTATGTGATGATGCCGCATTTACAGCCCAAAACCTGAACAACTTCGTATGGGTAACCTTTACCCGCAGCAATCCATCTCACGATATTTATGGCATTGACAGCTTTACCGAGCATAAGCACTGGGGCTGTAACGGCCCGCTGATAATTGATGCACGCATTAAACCGCATCACGCGCCGGTATTGGAAAAAGATCCGGAAGTTGAAAAGTTGGTGGATAAGATGGGTGAGGTCGGCGGAGCGCTTTATGGGATTATTTGATAATAAATCCCTGCCGGCCGTGTATGCAGTAACAAACTTGAGGCTGTCTCAAGTTTTGGAAGATAGTTCCCATGTAGGGCCGAGCGTTACTTTAACTCATCCAGCACCCTGAAAATCTTCTCCTTCACTCCCCTCGACGATCCATTATAATTATTCACCATAATTGAAAAGCAAAGTTCGCGGCCATTGTGTGTTTGGTAACCTGCATAGGTCAATACATTCAGGATGCTGCCGCTTTTCATTTTCATATTGTTGTAAACGGGGAGGCTCTCGTAAAAATCAGGGAACCATGTTTCTTTTTTTGCAGATTGCATAATGGTTGCCATGGTGAAGGTAGTTACTCTGTCGCCTGGAGACAGCCCGGAGCCATCAACGATATTTAAAGATAATGGATCTATGCCGCGGGCCTTCCAGAAATCCTGTTCCACTTCAACCCCATTTTCAGTCAA
>JANYAB010000252.1 GCA_025355225.1 Bacteroidota bacterium | reverse complement strand
GGTCATCAATTGTTTTCATTGCGAAGCTAAATTAACTATTCTGCTGCAAAGCCGTGGATAATTACCGGCAACCAACATTGACATTTTATATTCCGGCCATTTTCAATATATTTAAACCTACAATTATAACCTGCAGAAACTAATTTGTGCCGGTATCCGGTAAAACCCAGATTGAATGAAGAATTTCGCCCTCATCGCCTTGTTTACGTTCATAGCCCTGGTGGGCCATGCGCAGAGTAAAGGTGTGCGGGGAGATCCTGACGATGATAAACAACAACAATTTGCAAACTTAGGAGATTTTAAGCTCCAGTCCGGGGAGGTGATACAGGATTGTCGTATCGGCTACCGCACCTATGGGCATTTGAATGGCGCTAAAACCAATGCCATTTTGTTTCCCACCTGGTTTGGGGGCACTGCAAAAGATATTGAACAATATGCCACACCATGGAAAGTGGTTGATACCATCCGGTATTTTTTAATAATCGTTGATGCTTTGGGCGATGGTGTTTCATCATCTCCCTCAAACAGCATTCGGCAGCATGGTCCTAACTTTCCGGCGTTTTCTATTGTGGATATGGTAGAGAGCCAGCATCAATTGCTCACCCGTAAGCTGGGCATCGGTCACCTGCATGCTATTATGGGTATCTCGATGGGGGGCATGCAAGCTTTTCAATGGGCGGTTAGTTATCCCGTCTTTGCAGCACGAATAATTCCTATTGTTGGCAGCCCGCGGCTAAGTAGTTACGACCTGATGGGGTATAGCATTTTCCGCAAAATTATAGAGGCGGACACCGCTTTTAATCGCGGCAATTATTCAGTTAACCCAGTTATTGCCCCGGCAGCCATGCTGATAGAATTTGGCATCACCACACCTGAGTTTAAGGTAAAAACCATGTCGCGCGATAGTTTTGCCGTATGGCAGAAGCAGGTGGAAACCGCAAGGGGCCCTGACTGGAACGACACCTATTACCAAACTATAGCGATAGTCGGCCATGATATCTCCAAACCCTACAATGGCTCATTAAAAGAATCAGCAAAGCACGTCAGGGCAAAAATGCTGATCATCGTATCGCAGCAGGACCATATGGTTAATCCCCTGCCGGCTATTGAGTTTTCAAAGCTGCTGCCTGCCAAACTGGTGATATTAGACAGTGACCTCGGGCACGAAGCACCCAACTTTGATGACCAGGTAATGCAGAAAAATATTATTGAAATTTTAAGGGATGATAGGCAATTGTAAACTGTTATAAATCAAAACATTGGTTTACTATAAGATTTTAAATATATTTAAAGCTTAAACCATCCTTATGCAATAATTAATACTTTCCTTATGAATGAAGGTAGTCCGAAAGTCCGTAAGACGGGAAGTCCGAAAGTTATTAAGAGGCCGGAAGTCAGAAGCCTAAAGTCCGAAGAAGAGGAAAATTCCCCAATCGACATTCCGAGACTGCCGGCCGGCACCGCGCAATCCACAACAAAACAACTGCCAACTGAAAACTCAAAACTGGAAACTGAAGAAATGGAAGTACACCATCACCCCGATCTGCACCACGAAAAGAAAGCCTGGAAGGAATATTTTCTCGAAGGCCTGATGATCTTTTTAGCCGTAACGATGGGCTTTTTTGCCGAAACAATGCGGGAAAATATCTCCGAGAGTTCGCAGGCAAAAGAATTAGCCAAAAGCCTGTACCAGGAGGTATATGCTGATTCTATAAATATGCAATACCGGGTAGGTCTTCGGGAAAAAAAAGAACAGCAGGGAGACTATTTTAGAAAATATGTCAGGGATAGCAGTCTTGTAAATTTATCCAATAAATTTTATCCAAGCTTTTTCTGGACTTTTGCAGTAAGCAGCATAATACAGTTCACACCTAACGACGGCCTATTAAATCAACTTCACAATTCTGGTTCGCTGCGCTATTTTAAAGGAATTGCATTACAAAATTCTATTAGCAATATGAACGTGGTTATTTTAAACTTAAGAAACAGGAACGCCGAGGAAAATGCCTTTATGCTGAATTTTTGTCGGCCCTTTATGCAAAAATATTATGATTTTGACTGGGAAGATGACTTGACCGACCACGGCAAAATTTCAGGTTTTGCAAGGATTTTACAATCGCCGACCTTTCATACAGTAAAGCCGCTCCGCATAAGAAACCTGAAAGATTTTAACCGGGACGATGCGGAAGCACTTGCCACTCATTATATCCTTATGATTCGGATTACTAAACTGATCGACTACAACCCTTATATGAAGGCAAATCACGAATTGCTGACGGAATTAAGAAAAGCGTATAATTTTAAAGATGAGTGAGGAGGAAAGAAATCGGGGAGTCCGGAAGTCGGGAAGTCCGAAAGTTAGGAAGAGTCCGAAGTCGAAAGTCGGAAGTCCGAAGTCGGAAGAAGAAAACAATTCCGCATTCGACACTCCGCATTCCGAAATAAAACCACTGCCAACTGGAAACTCAAAACTGCAAACTGAAAAAATGGAAGTACACCACCACCCCGATGTAGAAAAGAAAGGCTTTAAGGAATACATCCTTGAGGGCCTGATGATATTTATTGCCGTAATGATGGGTTTTTTTGCTGAGAGCCTGCGTGAGCATATTATAGACAGGGACAGGGAAAAGCAATACATGCAGGCCATGATTGCTGATCTGCAAAAGGACTCAATTCAAATCGATCAGCAGATATATTACACAAAACATGCCATAGCTGAATTCGACTCTTTATTCAGATGTCTTCACTCCCCAATACTTACAGACAGTGTCCAGTTCAAATTGTACCAGCTCAACATGAAAGCCGGCATTTTAGTCGGATTCGAGTTTTCGGATGCCGCATCAGTACAATTAAAAAATACAGGTGGTATCCGCCTGATACAAAACCAGGAAGTTACAAATGCAATAATTCATTATTGGGCGACCAGGGAGACTGTAAAATTAGA
>JANYAB010000245.1 GCA_025355225.1 Bacteroidota bacterium | reverse complement strand
CGCAAAGCCAAACATGGGAAACTTGTATTATTAGCCGGCAATGGCGGTAAAATAGCTGTTTTTAAGCCATAGAATACTGGTTATGAAGCGCTTATTAAGGTCCTAAAATTTATTTAAAATTGGTTTGCAATCAATATCAATAAATTCTATATTTGCACCACTTTAATCAGAACGGTTAATGATTTCGTAGCTCAGCTGGTAGAGCATAACACTTTTAATGTTGGGGTCCTGGGTTCGAATCCCAGCGAGATCACAAAAACCATTAGAAACCCTTGTAAGTCAAAAACTTACGAGGGTTTTTTGTTTGTATTGGCAATATTCTTTTTAGTGGGGTTTTTTATGGTACGATATTAACCTCCCAAGAATTCAAATTGATCCTTTATTTGTCCAACCCAAGAGTTTCATACTTGTTTTTCAGGATAGTTTTATAAGCAGCTTTAAATTCATCGGTTAAGAACGAATTGTCCACCCAGGAAAAAGCATTGTCTTTTTTTTGCTTAAATCGCTTGTAACTATTTTCAACTTGTTTTTCAGTCAGTCCCAAACCTTTTGCAAATTCTAAAAAATGCTCTGCCCTGAGTTTTCGCTTTTTCCCTTGTAGGGTCAAGGCAAGCTCTTCCTCATCTTTGGGTATCACGATATGAACATTCAACAGATCGTAGGCCGGTGAAAGTATCCAGTCTTCGCCGCGTTGTATCATTGAAAAATTTTTAAGGTGCATATCACTATTTCCCGACAGGAATATAAAAACTGCCAGCTCAAAATAATATGACTGGTCAAGCAGTGGTTGGCTGAATAAGCGTTTAAGGCTTTGCCCACCATCTCCATCGAGCTTTTGTATTTATCAAACGCCTCCAGTATCTGGTACATATCCAGCATATGTATTTTTTCGCCCCGGCTGGTACGGTCTATCCTTTGGGTAATATAGGCGAGCTCGCCGGAACGTAACCGGATAAGACTGGAAGGCACGGTCGGTATGTCGAAGGCTTCACTTGCTATGCGCATAGTCAGATGTTCGTTTTGCGGCATTTCCGGATATTCCGCAGAAGGTGGCTTAAATATGTAGTTGCCACCTAATGCCCCTACTACGGTTAACCGTCCACGCGATCCGTTTTTCAGCCCTTCCCTGATCATGGTCAGTGATAATTTCGGTTGCACGCCCGGAATTGCTATACTTCGTTTAACAACATCCTTGGCCAGTTCCGTCATTTGATCAAGCGTATAGTTGAATTCCGGCGGCGTTTTGGTGCCGAAAAATTCAAGACTGCAGCGCTCATGAAAGTCGTCGCCCGATTTTTCATCAATAGACTTGTAACAATAAAGGCACTTCTTAATCATGATCGGTTTTAATTGCTATAACACTTACGGCACCTATACAATTCCGGCAACAAGCCAGCAGCAGGCCCATCCGGTCGTTCGAATTGATCTTCCAGTTTTTTGAGGCAATATCAAGCAACCAGCCTTCAGGGATCAAGCCGTCAAAAAAAGGAAACAGCCGATTTTCAACATATGATTTTCCGGTAACCGGCATGCTGAAGGTGATGAAATCTAAAGGATTGCTCCCAATATACTCATCCAGATACCGGAAGATGTACTTTCCATCGTCAGTTTCAGTTAGCAGGCCAGCCGCCTGGTCTTTGTAATATATCTTCGCTTGTCTCATGGTGGCGCGATTTCATCATCATTATCGAGTTGCTTTAAACTTACAGGAGCCAGTACATGCCCGAACATCTTTAATACCTGGTTGGCTTTTTCGAGATTCAGATTGCCTTTACCCTGCTCTATTTTACGAATTACAGTTAAAGCTACCCCCGTCCTTTGGGCGAAATCCTCCTGAGTAAGGCCTGCCTGTTTTCGTTTTTCTTTTACAAATTTAGAAAGGGCTTTCATATCGCTATATGTAAATGCATATAATTAATACAATTATAGTTAAATTATATGTAATTACATATAATTATTACAAATCTATCGATATTATATGCAATTACATATAAATATAGAGAATAGTTGATAATTATATGCAATTGCATATAATTTTAAGCAATTTGAGAATTATCAGCTATTTTGGCGTTTTTTACACTCGTATGTGGCGCGATGGTTTTGTTTGCCCTGTCAATACCTTTATAGCGGTTCTTTACAGGGCTTTAGAATGCTTTAGCATAATTTATTGTCTGCCGTTCGCCTTTTGGAATAAATACCACGAAGCAATTGTATTTAAACAAATCGCTGTAGCAGTTTGAACTGATAATGTTTGTAGAGACATTATCGTGACCCTTGACTCTGCTAAGGCCTAACTGCCCAGGCCAGGCCGTCGGCCCCTTTTATATCAATGTGCCCGGTTACTTCTAATGTCTTTAGGTCTATAACCGCTACATAGTTGTCGGCGGTACAGCCAATAAACGCACGTGATCCATCATCGTCTACCAGGATGCCTGCTGCACCACGGCCGGTATTCAAACGTTTTATTTGCTGGTGGGAGGCTGCGTCATAAATAAACAGGTCGCCGGTTCTCAGGCTCGAGATCAGCACCCGCTTGCCATCCGGAGTAAACTTAAGCCGGTTAGCACCCAAAACCTTTGCATCAATTTTACCGACCACTTTTTTGGCCGCGATATCGATAATTAAAATTGTTCCGTCGTCAGCAGCTGCCGTCCATAACTCCCGGCCGTCGGGCGATACATCAAACCCTTCAGAACCCTTTGCCACCGGAATAACGGTCTGTACCCAATCCCGGTGCGCCGGGGGCGTAAACCCCGCCGGATTGGGTGTGGGCTTGAGCAGGCTATCCACCAGAATGCTCACCGTTCCTGCCGATACGTTTGTGGTGTATATCTTCTTCTCGTCGTTGGTTACAAAGATCATATGCGTTCTGTCCTGCCCTGTTCCCATGCTCCAGTCGAGTTTGCCTGTTGCCGGGTCATATCGGCCAACGGCTTTGGCGCCCTCTGCGGTGAACCACACCTTACCACCAACAAATGTAAGGCCATGCGGACCGATCAACGGCTTGGTATCAATAGTGGGCAAAGGCTTTTGTGCGACAAGGTCAATCACATTAAGTTCGTGTAAGCTGCCGCCGCCATAGATAGAAACATAAGCCGTTTTTCCGTCAGATGACGCGATAACCTCATGCGGGTCAGAACCGACGGGCACCCGGGCAATAACTTTTAATGTCATTGGATCTATAATCGCCAGGATATGGTCTGATTTGGAAAGAGCAAGCAGCGAGCGCGGCGGTGTAGCCTGGGCGACACATTCGGTTGCAGAAAATAACGTTATCAATAAAATATTTGCAGCAAGCAATCTGATCAAGCTGGCTTTTACATCTTTAATGGGCTTAAAGATTTGGTTGTACGTTGCTTTGTTCATATTATTATTGTAGTAACAGGGGTTGCTAATTTCTTCCAACGATGAGCAAAACTGCTGGTATTTATATTTGAGCTGACTCTTGTTTTTTCTCTTCGCAGTCAATATTAATGATCACCTCGTCGGAGAGAATCATGCTTTTGCTGCCAACTCCAAAATCCAGTCTGTTTATTTTAAATGTACCCTTAAATTTAACAGTATTATCTTTATCCAAAAAAGTAAATGGCATTTCAATTTGTTTTGATTTGTCCTTAATTGTAAGCGTAAAGGTCCCGGTATAATTGTTGCCGTTTTTGTGCTTAAAAGCAACTGATTTGAGCGAAATCTTTGGATAGTGTGCAGCATCAAAAAAATCTTCGCTGCGTAAATGCTCGTCCCGGCTGGCGTTGTCAGTATTGATCGTATTAACATCAACGGACGCCTCCAGGCTGCTTGAGTTCAGATTTTCGGGGGCGATATGAACTTTGGTTAAAAGTCCGCTGATTGAACCACCCGTACTAATACCCAGATTTTTAATTTCGAACGTTATTGCCAACCGCGTGGCGGGGGTCTGCGCATTTAAAATGCTTGAGCAAGCCATCAAAATGACCACTATAAAAACAGATATTTTCTTCATAATAACTAAGGATAACAGACCTTTTTCAATGTGTTATATTTATTTAATGTGCAATTTATTTACCGGGAGGAGGCGCTCCGGGGCCACCCGGAGGAGGGCCGCCCGGACCATGGTGTTCTTCGGGTATTTTTACTTCCGGGTGTGAAACGCCATGGTGACAAGTATTACAATTAACGCCCGTAGCTAACACCATTCCCAACGTGTCCTTTTTGGCTTGAAAAAATTTCTTGTTAATCTTTGCTGTCATCAGGAACATATGACGTGCCGCCGTCTTTTCGGGTTTTGCATCGCTCGCAAAATCCATTTTACCGGTTTGATCGTTACGTGCATGACAAAAATTACAACGTACTCCCAAAGAAGCAGACCATACATCCATCTCATGATCAAGTACACGGTAAGGGATGTTTTTAGGAAAAACCTTTAGGTTTACCAACTTTGGCGGTTCCTGCTGTTGAGGTGATGTAGCCGCAACACTTAACGCAATTACGGTAAGCACGCTAACAGTTACTATGAGTTGTTTTTTGAAATACATATAATTTGTTTTGGTGTTCTAAGGTAATGACACACAATGTCAATTTTTTTTGAAATCGACCCAGGCAGGGAATTTATAGACAAAAGGAAGATTTCTACCGATCACTTACAGTCTGTTGCTGTCTTTCTATTGCCAATGTTTTTTGAATTAAGCTCATCATATTTGATTTTAAAGCTCATTTATCCGATCTATTTGAGCTTCAATTGTAATCTCATTGAGCTTCAAATTATTTACGGCTCTATATTCCCGAACTATTTACTAATGCGGAGAATAAGCTGTCTAACGTCCGCAAAATTGCGGACTTTAGTTTGAAGTGCGGAGAATAATATTTATATTTACCGCATAAATGCGGAGATTATGCACATACACCAACTAAATGGCTGGCCAAAGTTCACCTGGAACGCGAAAAAAGTACTGCCGGTATTGGGAGAAGTGCGTCATCGTCAGGGTATGTTGCTTGGGCAGATGAATGCTTTGGGTTTTAAAATAAAAGAAGCAGCGCTTTTGGATACGCTAACCCTGGATATTACAAAATCGAGTGAGATCGAGGGTGAGCATTTGAATGCCGACCAGGTACGGTCCTCTATCGCGAGACGTTTAGGAATTGATATTGCAGGTGCTGTTCCGGCTGACCGTGCCGTAGAAGGAGTAGTAGAAATGATGTTGGATGCGACACAAAAATATGAAGAGGACCTGACTGAAGAGCGTCTCTTTGGATGGCATGCGGCGTTGTTTCCAACCGGCCGAAGCGGCATGCATAAAATAACCACAGGGAATTGGCGGACAGGTGCGATGCAAGTTGTGTCGGGCGCAATGGGTAAAGAAAGGGTGCATTTTGAAGCCCCCGATGCGCATCGCATTCCGCAAGAAATGACAGCTTTCCTTGATTGGTTCAATTACGACCAGCAAAATGACCCGGTGATAAAAGCTGCGATAGCACATTTATGGTTCGTTACTATACACCCTTTCGACGATGGCAATGGTCGTATTACACGGGCATTGACGGATATGCTGTTGGCTCGCGCAGATCGGAGCCCCCAACGATATTATAGTATGTCAGCACAAATTTTGCGGGAAAAGAACGCCTATTATGATCTGCTTGAAAGTACACAAAAAGGTGATCTGGACGTCACCAAATGGATCAGCTGGTTTTTAGATTGCCTTTTCCACTCTATGGATCATACTGAAGAAACCCTTACAGGAGTATTTGATAGAAACCGGTTTTGGGATCATCATAACGAAACGCAATTAAACGGCCGTCAACGACAAATGATCGATAAATTATTAGACGGTTTTTTTGGGAACCTTACTAGTTCAAAATGGGGCAAAATAACAAAATCATCTCCAGACACCGCTTTAAGGGATATACAGGATTTAATAGATAAGGGTATCCTTGCAAAAGAAGCTGGTGGCGGCAGAAGCACAAATTATGCACTGGTAACACCTAAAAAAAAACCCTAAAATGGACGATTCCGGTTTGTCATTGCCAGCTTTTATTAAGGCTTTTGGAATATCATATTATAACCAATAGATTTATAAATGGATCAGAATGTTTCTCCTGTATGGTACAGAATTAGCTTTTTTAGTTTTCGTGTACTGTCTCTCTATCTAATACTGGTGTTTTTGTTTGTCAGCAGCTACATGGATGATTACGGCTTTCTGGGTTACTTGAATAAACCATTTTATTATATCACGCTGCATCTTATCCACGGAGCCGGCACCTTCTTTTCAAAAAAACAACTTACAGCTCATCTTGAATTCCGCGATTATTACTGGACTTATATTGCCTTGTTCGTGTATCTGCTGATTGCCATCATCATCGCCACCGCCTGGACTATCACAGGTAAAGCAAATAAGTCTGCTAAGCTTTTTACCTATACAACCGTTTTCGCCAGGTATTATTTAGCCTCCCTCCTTTTAAATTATGGCATTTCAAAAATCCTCTGCGACCAGTTTGGGCACACGGATCTATCAACCTTAATTCAACCCTTTGGCAATATTGATCCGCACAGGTTGTTCTGGGAATTTATGGGGGCATCAAAATCTTATCAGGTTTTCGGCGGGGTGCTTG
>JANYAB010000154.1 GCA_025355225.1 Bacteroidota bacterium | reverse complement strand
TGTCATCCCTTAATAAAATCTCCGCCAGCATATTTAATGGTTTCGCTGTTTCCGGACTGTAAGCCATAAGGCCCCTTATGCCGGGGAGCTCGTTTCCAATATTAATGTGTGCCATAAGATTAAATTTTAAATATGTAAATTGATTATTGTTGTTGTGGCAGTACATATCCTTTAGCCATTCGTTTTCCCATTTCTACATAAGCCTCCGGGTCAGTGGGGGTGAAGCTTGCCAGGCCATCCACATACCTGTTGTACATGCAGAATGCTGCCGCGATCAAAACAGTATCGTGCAGCTCGCGATCTGTTGCACCGGCAGCTCTTGCCATCGTAATATCCTCGGGGCTCACTTCCTTACCCAGTATCTGCACCTTACCGGCAATGTTTAGCAACGCCTTCATTTTATCACTTACCGGCGCGTTCTGCACATCGTGCAAAACCTCGTCAACAATCAGCGCTTCTTCATCGCCATATAAACACCTTGCCGCTGCGGCGTGACTGCTCATACAAAAAAAACACTGGTTCCGTGAGGATACATGAGCGGCAATTAATTCTCTTTCAGCCTCTGATAAAGTAGATTCGCCACGCAATAATACCTGCGCAAGTTCATATAAATATTTACCCGTTTCCGGTCTGAACATTACCAGGGACCGTATCCCCGGTACCCCTTCAGGGACGTTTATGTGTGCCATGTTAATTTTATTTATTAGGTTATTTTGTTTCTATATTGCGATTTTGTGATGATCCGGTGCTGTCCTTTACCAGCAATACTACCAGCAGACCGATGACGAATACCAGCGAAAAAATAAATATCGCATTGCCATAGCCCCCCAGGACGGTTACCAATACGCCGATAAATAATACCGCCGATGCTGTAACTAACCGCCCGATGTTAAAGCAGAAGCCCGTTGCTGTCGCCCTTATGTCCGTTGTAAATAAATGCGGTATATATGTGGATAAAACACCCTGGCTTGCGCCAAAAAACAAAGCCAGTATCGCGATCTCCGCATAGATAACCGGGGTAAAAGTGGTGTTAGTTTTAAAGAGGATAAACGACATAATGGCACACACAGCGAAACACGCGATCATGGACCTGCGCAGGCCGATCAGGTTTACCAGCCAACCGGATAAAAATCCGCCGGTCAATCCGCCCATACCCAGGAACATCATACTTAAGCCACGCTCTTTATTGGCATCTGATGTAGTTATCAGGCTTTGCACCCACGTAGGCATCCACGAAAAAATGGCCCAAAGACCAATTAGCATTGTGCCGAAAGTGATAGACCCCAGTATAAGCTCCCGCCTGTGCCCGGCAGAAAACAAGGTTTTCAACTTGCTGCCCGACAAGTCCGCTTCAGCACGGCTGGTTAGCCACATATCTGATTCCTGTAAAAGCCAGCCGCCTAATAGAGCCATCGCCAACGGGATAAAACCAATTAAAAAGCCCTGGCGCCAGGATGTAACCAGGTAATTGATGAGACCGGCTGAAAATATCCCGATAGGGAAGGATATGGACAATATGCCAATAAAAACAGCTTTACTACGAGCGGGCCATACTTCGCTAACTAATGTAAAGGCTACTACCATTAAACCACCGACCCCGAAACCGCTCATAAAACGGCACAATACTATGCTCCACCAGATAGGTATTGCACCGGTGAGCATGGTAAAAATTCCATAGGACCCAATAGTAAGTAACAGCGCCGTTTTTCTGCCTATTTTATCGCTTATAACCCCCCAGATAAAACCACCGAAAGCCCATCCGAAAATGAATATGGCATTAATGTAACCACTGATAAAATTAACTTCATCAGGCTTAAGATTGCCCCGCAGATCCCGGATAACAACCGGGAGGTAAACCGACATCAGGGTGGAAACCGTACCACTCAATGCTATACTTAAAAAGCATATTATGAATAGGATAACAAGGTAAACCGCGCTTGCTTGGCTTTTTTGTGCCGCTATGACCGGGGCTGTATCAATTGTGTTCATGATTATTATTTCAAGTGATTATCAAAAGTTATAGCTATTTTTTAAGATGATCATACCCTTGCGGCAGGCGCGTATAGCCATGATTGACGATCCTTTCTGCCAATGTATCGTAATAGCCCACTTCAGCAGGCAAAGCGGTAGCAAGCCCGTCAACATAGCGATTGTACAGGCAAAACAAAGCCGCGATTAATACCGTATCGTGAATCTCTATATCCGTAGCGCCTGCCGCCTTTGCCCGCTCAATGATTTCAGCGGATACATTTTTGCCGCCCTTCCTGGTTAATGAGGCAATGGTTAACAGTGCTTTCATTTTTTCACTTACTGGTGCGGTTTCTATGTTTTGCTTCACCTGTTTCGCTGTTTCATGATCGCCTATTAAGAGGTCGGCTGCAGCTGTATGGGCGGTTGTACAGAAAGTACATTCGTTGCCGTATGAAACAACCGTAGCGATCAGTTCGCGTTCGGCTTCTGAAAGGGTTGATGGCCCACGCAATAAATACTGCGTAAGGTCGCGAATAGGTTGCGCGGAATCTTTGCGATATTCCAACAGGCCTGTGATGCCGGGTAAATGGCTTTCGAGTTCTATGTAAGGCATGATAATACGTTTAAATTTATAAATGTTGAACCGGTCTTATTCTTTTATTATTTATTTATGAAGATAGCTTCTCTTCAGCGAGTTTTGTCCCCTCGATACGAGCTTTTATTTTTTCAAAAGCAGTTTCGCGGGTGGTGGATATATCGTCACAGAAGGGAGAAAACCCACAGTCGTCAGTGGTACCTAACTGCTTTATAGGGATGTAACCCGCTGCCTCCAATACTCTGTCTCTTACCGTTTCAGGCGTCTCAACTATCGGATTGAGCACATCTATTACACCAATAAATGCAGTTTGATTGGGCTTAAGATATTGCTTTATTGTTTTTAGAACCTTGATCCTATCCTTTTCGCTTGCCAGCTGCAAATAAAAGCTGCCCACGTTCAAATCAAAAAGCGACGGTATAAGGTCCGCATAATCAATATCAGCGCTATGCGTCGAATCGTGGTCGTCGCCCGGGCATACATGTACCCCTAATTTCTGTTGATCTTCCTTACTAAAACGATTAAAAACCCGGTTGTTCAAATCAATAAAATGTCTTAAAACACCACCAGACGGATCAAGTTTAAGCGATAGCCTGCCTTCGGTAAAATCCATCTGAACTTTATAAGCACCCTGATCTAAACATTGCCTTATATCTTTCTCACATTCATCCAATAGGTCTTCAATAAATTCCGCTTGCGTATAACCGGCAATTCCATTTTGCGGATAGATCAAACTGAGTGCTGATGCGGAGATTACGGCTTGTTTAACAGGCCTATGCGTTAGTTTCTGCGCAGCTTTAAGATATTTTACAGCATAGTTGCTGTATTTGAACGGTCCGCTCGTTAATAAGGGTAGCTGCCGGAAGTGCCCGTCCTCAAAATCGATCCTCATTCCTTCCGCTGCTAAATTTGATAAACCTTCAAGCGGATAAGTGACGAAACTTGATTTTGTTTGCTCACCATCTGTTATCACAGGCGAGCCCGTTTTTTCAAATTCGCTCACGGTATCACTAATAGCCTTATCATAAAGACCTTTTATATCAGTGCCATTTGAAGGAGCGGTAATGGCTGCTACTAATTCGGCAGGCCTGGGGATACTGCCGATGGGTTCTGTAGGTATTTTCATAAGATTCTTTGTTTTGATTGTGATTACAATTATGAAGTGTCCTTAAATTTTAATTCTTAATTCCTGATTCGTTATACTTCTGCTGTAAGAATTGGTAGCCGCCCGTTCTATATTCCGGTGTAGATACCGTAAAATGGTCCCCGGGATAGTATCCGAAAACAAACCCTGCATCTATTTTCTTCATCTCGTCGTCCAATAAGTGAACAGGATAATTCAGTAAAAAATTGTCCTGGTTGCCTACAGATACTCTTATTTTTCCCTGGAGGTCGGGCTTTAGCTGCTGCCAGTTAGTTCTGACGTAAAGAGAAATATCATAGTTTTTCCAGCGCTCAACTGTTACAGGATCAATATCACCCGTTACATCATTACATAAGCTTCGGGGCGTGCCATCGCTGTTCCTGGTGCTAAATACAAAATTGAAAGAATGCATCTGCTCACCCCGCGATATCACATGTTCCATGGCATACATATTTTTCATCATGATCCATGGAAAGCGACCGGCAATGGTACCAGCCATTCTTAGTGAACTATCTTTTCCATAGAACATATTTTTGTCGCTGTATAGATCAATCTGCTGAAAGCTCCTGAAATCGACCGGGTCCGGGGAACTTGACCAGCAAGCCAGGAACAATTTGGGATAGTGTGTCTGAAGCCATAAAACCGTCCATCCGCCGCTGCTATGACCGGTAAGTAACCGGGCAGTGTTGGTTCGATATGTTTTTTCTACCGACGGAATAAGCTCCTTTGTAAGCGCATCGCCCCATGGCCCATTATTGTCACTATTGGCGTATACCGAGTGCCCACCGGGGCAATTACCGTCGAGAAAAACCCTGATGCAGGGTGTGGTATCTATGGGTGCACTTTTGTCTTCCCGTCCTGAGTAAGCATGATAATCACCGCCATATCCTGAAATCCAATAGAGTACCGGGAATTTCCGGGCAGGCTGATCAAAATATTCTTTTGGCAACAATATAGCTGCATTTACAGTAATGGACCTTTTATAAAATGTGGTTAGCAGTGCTGAAGGCGCCTTCATTTCTTTTATGTATTGGGTTTCAACAAAAGGCTGTTCTTTAATCACTTTGTTGCACACTATATCGAAAACCTGGCTTGTATTTTTAGTGAGCTTTACTACCACAGATTCGTTGTACATATTGCCGGGGCTATCGCCTATAGAGCGGCCACCTTCATTTCTATCCCAAACAACCTGCACATGGTATTCTCCTCTTTCTATATCAGAAAGAACAACGGGGTAAAATATGGCTGCATCGTCGAATATTACTTTTTCATTGGGCCGTACATTTTTTACTGTAACGGAAAAGCATGGAAACTTGTATACGCCAACCATTTCATCTTTCGGGCTTTTTGAATCTTTGGAAAGATATAAAAAGACCTTACCTGAAAAACTTGCAGCGGATGCCGCAGAAGTAAAACTGGCAGTAACCTTTTGACCAATAACATTGAAGGAGCAGGCGGTTACGATACAGATTAAAACAATTTTTTTATAGATAAGCATAAAACTAAATTTTAATTAGATGTACAAATACACTATTAATTATATTTTATTGTATTTG
>JANYAB010000333.1 GCA_025355225.1 Bacteroidota bacterium | reverse complement strand
ATCTTTTGTTGCGGGCCATGGCGCATCTTCAAGGTGAGATGCTAGTTCAAGTGTCCAATACATATATTTTTATTTATTCTTTATAATTTAATTTTGGCAAAAGTATAATATTTTTAATATTGATTATCAAATATTTTTTCTAAATTTCAAATACGCGGTATCCATTGATTTTCAGGTATTTTACACTCATTACCTATCTTCCTGGCCAAAGTAAACAGGTAATCGCTCAGCCTGTTCAGGTAAATATTTACTTTTTCATCCACACTGCTCTCTTCAGCCAGGTGCACACTTAAGCGTTCGGCCCGCCTGCATACACACCTTGCAATATGGCAAAATGAAATGACATTGTTACCACCCGGCAAAATAAAATGACGTAATTCGGGCAATTGTTCATTCATCAGGTCCATTTCCTTTTCCAGTAATTCAATGTCAGTTTCCTTCAGGTCCGGAATTATCATCCTGGATTTTTCGGGATCAGATGCAAGGGAGGAGCCAATGGTAAACAACCGGTCCTGTATCTCCTTAAGCATATACCGATCGTGTTCAGTAATATCCTGGTCGCGTATTAACCCGATATATGAATTCAGTTCATCTACCGTACCGTAGCTTTCTATGCGTAAGTGATGTTTGGGCACTCGCGTGCCGCCTATTAATGAAGTAAATCCTTTATCGCCGGTTTTTGTATATATTTTCATTTAATTTCGGATGTCAGGTGTTCAATTTCGAATTTATTATTTTGATTCTGAATTTTGTCCAATTTGGGAATTTATAGTTTTTATTTCGATGTCGATCTTTTATTTCCTTAATTCTCCCAGCCAGTTCATGGGGAGGGCTGCAATAGCCAAATTTTTATAGGTCGCTAATTCAAACTCTTAAGGCTCACAAATGTTACTAAATTTGACAGAAATCAGGCACCATATAAATTCCGCTGAGAATTAAATCTAATTCAATGAAATATACTTTAGTATTAACTAAAATTATCCCCATAATATTATCTTCTTTATTACTCCTAAGTTTCAAATGTGGGGGCACTAATAGCAAGCCTCCCGGCATCAATAGTAATATTCAGGTAAGCAGTTTCTTGAGTGAAAGTCAATTCAATGACTTTTTTCCGCAACATGATAAATTCTACAGCTATAAAGCTTTTATAAAAGCTATTGATCAAATGAACCTGATCAAGGTTAAGGTTGTAAGGCGCGCGGTGTCGGTATACCAGATCACGCGTACCGATAAAAGTACCGGAAAATCAGCGGTAGTACGCCAGGATGGGGACTGGAATGAAGACTGGGCAAAAAAGAAGCCCGATAGTTTATATATAATCGACTATGGTAATTTCTGTAGTGAAAAATCGCTGCAAATAAATAAAAAGGAGTTAGCCGCATTTTTTGCAAACATAGCACACGAGACCAGGCATGGCGAAAATGGCAAATACAATGATGGGTTGATGCTGATCCACGAAAGCAATACATCGCTGCCATACATAGCTGATAATGACGCTTATCCCCCCGTTCCAGGTAAAAAATATTACGGCCGCGGGCCTGTTCAATTAAGCTATAACGGTAACTATGGATATGCCTCCGACTGTATATTTGGAGACAAAACGGTGTTGCTAAATAATCCGGAGCTTGTTGAAACCGACCCGGCTATAGCCTTTAAGGTCGCTATTTATTTTTGGATGACCCCGCAGACCTCGAAGCCATCAGCGCACGATGTAATGGCAGGAAAATGGCTGCCAGGCGCAAGTGACAAAACAAAAGGCCGCGTTCCGGGTTTTGGCATGACCATTAACATCATTAATGGCGAAGTAGAATGCAATCACGGCGACAATATGTTTAATATGAATGACCGAATTGGGTTTTATCAGCATTTTTTGAAGAAGCTGGGTGTTACAGATGCTAATTGTGGCTGCTCCTGTGGTAAGATGCAACCCTACTAATTTAATTAGTGAATTAGTGAATTAGTGAATGTGTGAATTAGTGAATGTGTGAATGTGCGAATTACGGAATTTAGTTTATTTCGAAAATCAAAGGGCTCCTTAAGTCCAGCGAATTAAAATTCAACTTTTTAATCCTATAATTCTTAAATCATATAAATCATAGTTCAGACAAAATAAGATCATCAACCTTCGTACCAATCAACAAAAAAG
>JANYAB010000017.1 GCA_025355225.1 Bacteroidota bacterium | reverse complement strand
TCCAGCCAGCCGCTTGCTAAACAAATGCGGATGATCTTGCCAAAGTTCTTAATGTATTTGATAGCGGAATTATTGGCACATTTACGTTCAGATCGCAAATAAAATTCATAATTGGTTATGAAGTCATGGTCAATCCGTTTAATGTCTATGTCCGAAACTTTGTACTGCCATTCTAAAAAGCTCTGGGTATGCCTTAAAGAGGTTTGGTAGCGTTCCAATGTTCCGGCTGCATACTCGTCACCAACCAAAGCCGAAACCTTTTTATTGTGGTCTTTAAACAAGCTGATGAGCATCCGGCATTTTTCGCTCTTGCCCAATAGCTTGTTTTTTAAACTTTCGGCAGTAATCATACCGCCCGCTTCGGTTAATTGGCCATGTGCTTCATAAACCTGGGCTTGCAGGTTATCGAGGTAGGCGTTAAAGGATTTGATTTCTTCTTTAGTTCCTTTAAACCGTCCTGCCGTACTGTTCCAAAGGTTGGGTTCACATTCCCGGCCTGTACTGGTTTCTGCCCGTTTACCGTTAACAGTAATCCGTAAATAAATAGGCACAAGGCCGTTTTGATGGTTTTTTGGCTTCTTTAAATAAAAAAGCAAGCTGAAATTAGTTTTCATAATGTTTTGGCATTAAAAAGTGAAACAAAATTAAGCTTGCAATTAGGTCTGTACAAGATGTTCAACTATTGAACAGGTTGACAATCAAAATGATACGTAGATATTGGTGAGTAAGTATTTCCAAAAATTCACTCACCGAATAACGCACTTTTTATATGCGAATTGGTGGGTAAAACGGGCTTTTAGCCCAAAAACAAAAGCCTGCAATCATTTGATTTGCAGGCTTTTAATGTACTTTGTTATTGAAACTGGCGGAGAGGGTGGGATTCGAACCCACGATACACTTTTGGCGTATACACACTTTCCATGCGTGCTCTTTCGACCACTCAGACACCTCTCCGGAATTGGATTGCAAAGGTATAAATAAAATGAATATCGCGGGATGAATTCTGAACCCTGAATTTCAAAGGCAAACACGTTAAAATAATCAGTTCGTCATAATACCTGCACAAAGCAAATTTATAGCAAATTCAAGGAGGCTCTGAAGGAGCCCAAGCCTTAAATTTTGATTTTCTATAAACAGGAAACTCCGATGGAGTTAAAAAAGGAGATCGGGCTCCATGGGAGCATCCTGTTTATAGAAATTCGATTTAATTTTGAAAGACTCCGGAGGAGTCGCCTACAAGTTTAATAAGTTAATAGCCACCAATCATTTTAGTGCGTCTGCCTGAATGTCAAATGCCGAACATCGAAGTTAAATACCTCTGACCACTTCATCATTCTTCTCACGCACTTCATCATTGAATATTCAACATTCAGTGTTCGACATTCAACAAAAAAGCGCCCCGGTAATAACCGGAGCGCCATATGAAAACTTCAAAATCAACTAACAATTATCCTCTAACGCGACCATTGTGCTTATCGCGGTAAATGGCGCGGCTTGTTCTGTTCTCTGCGCGACGTAAATGTGTGCGCTCTGCGCGGCTAACATGGCCATCTGCTTTTGCCATGCGTTTATCACGGCTTATGTTCCTTTCGTCTGTACGTAAGTGGCGGGTCTCGTTCCTGGTCAGTTCGCCGCTTCGTACGCCCTGATTGATTCGGCGGTCCTGCGTATGCTGGCGATGGTTAATTACCGGGGTTTGTGTTTGTGCCTTTGCAACCGAGGTAATAGCCAATGCGGCAACTAATACACCTCCTAATATCTTGATTTTCATAATCTTACTTTTTTTAATTTTATTGTGTTGTTATAATAATAGAGCGTAAATATTCAAAAAGGTTTAATCGGAATTGGAAAATGGTTGATCGGGTTGATTAAGTTGATTGAGTTAGAAGGGGTTATAATAATGACCCACCACTGTTATTATTATTATTATTTAAAAAACTTAATCAACCATTCACCCAATCCAACTTAATCACCACTCATTAATCAATCATAAATAAATATTTTACCTTATGTTTGCTGCGAATTGCCAAACAGGCAAAAAGGATACATAAAAAGCTTGTTTAGTTTCGATGCTGGGCATTAACGAGATCAAAAAACCTATTGCTGCCGATATTGCTGCTTTTGAGGAAAGGTTTAAAACCTCAATGCAAAGCTCAGTGCCGTTGCTCGACCGTATCACCCATTACATCGTAAAACGGAAGGGGAAGCAGATAAGGCCGATGTTCGTATTCTTTTCGGCCAGTATTTGCGGTGGTATAAATGAAGCAACCCATCGGGGGGCCGCACTGGTTGAACTGCTGCATACGGCTACACTGATACATGATGATGTGGTGGATAACTCCTACCAGCGACGTGGCTTTTTTTCCATTAATGCCCTATGGAAAAATAAAATAGCAGTTTTAGTTGGCGATTACCTGCTCTCGAAGGGATTGTTACTGTCCATACAGCATAATGATTTTGGTTTGCTTAAAATAGTATCGGATGCCACCAAGCAGATGATAGAGGGCGAATTATTACAGGTTGAAAAAGTGAGAAGGATGGATGTGGACGAACCCGTTTACTACGAGGTGATAAGGCAAAAAACTGCCTCTTTAATTGCGTCTTGCTGTGCATGCGGTGCTGCATCAGCTGGAGCAGATGAAGAAACCATTGAAAAGATGCGTTTGTTTGGTGAGAAGATAGGTATAGCTTTCCAAATAAAG
>JANYAB010000798.1 GCA_025355225.1 Bacteroidota bacterium | reverse complement strand
TTGGCTGCTCATAAAGCTATATTCCAGCGTTGTGCCGAAATTTTTGACTATCGTTGATCGCAAGGAATCTAAATTAACCTTAACCCCGGTTAGATCACCTGATCTTTGGGCCATTGTAAAGTTTATTAAGCTGATGCATTTATCGAACTTCTTATTTACCAGGGCATTGGTGAAAGCTTGGGTGGTGTTACGGTAATATGCCCCGTTCGCGCTGTTAGAATTTGAAAAGCGATCAACCAAATCACAACTATTTAAACAGAATGCAAGTGCCAAAAACAGAACAGCGTGTATAAGTTTCTTCATTAATCGGGTCATTTGGTGGGTGCTAAAAATAGTAAAATTAATTAATGTTAGCTGTTTGGCTTTTCTAAATCATTATTTCTTATGTCATGGTATCCTGTGCCAAATAAATCTGTTATTTTTGCCGCCTTAACAACTACCATGGCAGATACCTTTAAAAACAAATTCGACAGTATAATTTTCGACCTTGACGGAACACTATGGGATTCGACGGGGAATGTAGCAATTGCCTGGGAAGAAGCCCGCAAACATGTGGATTTTGTTTCGGAGCCCATTACGCGGGAACGCGTACAGTCTGTCACCGGTACGGCTTATGATGAGATATTTGAGATACTATTGCCCGATCTCAGCGTTGAAGAACGGAACAATTTTAAAGCTATTTGCGCCAAAAGCGAGATCGATACGCTGCATGCAAAAGGCGGAGACATGTATCCTGATCTCGCGGATGCGATAAAATATCTTGCCAAAAAATACAAGCTATACATTGTAAGCAATTGCCAGAATGGATACATTGAAACTTTCTTTAATCATAGTCCGGTTAAGGAATACTTTTCGGGTCACCAATGCTATGGTACCAAGGGGCTTCCAAAGGCTGAAAATATAAAGGATATTGTGAGCGATCATCAATTGCAATCGCCGGTATATGTGGGCGATACCAACGGCGACCGTGATTCTGCGGCAAAGGCCGGTGTCCCTTTTATTTTTGCCAATTATGGTTTTGGTGTGGTAGAAGAGGGGATGGTAGCAACCATTAGTGGTTTAGGTGATTTGGTGGAGCTGCTATAGGCTATCTCAAAAGTCGACCTGGGTCAAAAGGACACCGGATAATATTTGTCCAATAGGCAACTCTGTGCTTCTCTGTGAAAATCTCTGTGCCCTTCGTGGTTAGTTCGTTATTTTTACCACAGAGATGCACAGAGAAAGGCGCTGAGCTCACAGAGGGAAAAATATTGTTCTGCTCGCATCGCCGATTATTTTTACATTTATCGCTCTTTAAACCTGTATTATGACCTCTGTTTCGCGTTTGAGCATTTTTCTGCTTCTTTTGGTTATTGCACCCGGTGCATTTGCCAAACAAGCTTTTACCGTTAGCGCGCCGGATAAAAAAATACAATTCTGGCTAAGTACTGATCAGTCGGGGCTGGTGTACCGGGTTAGTTATAAGGGGGAATTGCTGGTTAACAATTCGCGGATGAGTATTAGCTTTAAAGATGGCGGGATATTTGGTCAGCATATCACTTTAGGGAAACCAGTTTTTCAAACCGTTGACGAAACTTACAACTTGATAGTTGGTAAAAGCAGCAGGGTGCACAGCGTAAGCAACGACGCACTAGTGTCGGCTACCGAGCAAGGCGGCTTAAAACGGCAGATCAATGTAGAGATAAGGGTTTTTAATGATGGGGCGGCTTTTCGTTATCAAATACCCGGGCAGCATGAATGGCAAAGCGTTCAAATTACCGACGAAGCCAACACTTTCAATTTAACACAAGATCCCATAGCACTGACGCTTTTCAGGGAAAACTACACCACATCGCACGAGGGATTGTACAGTAAATTGCATGTTAGTGAAATAAAACCCGATACCCTGATGGATATGCCCGTACTTTTTGAGTTTCCAAAGGGCGTATACGTAGCCATCACGGAAGCTAATTTGCTTGATTATGCGGGAATGTATCTAATCAAACACAATGGGGTACTGCAAAGCAGCCTCTCGCCTTTTCCGCATCAAACGGAGATCAAAGTGAAAGCTAAACTGCCGCATAACAGCCCGTGGCGGGTGATGATGATCAGTGACAGGGTAGGGGCGTTGATCGAATCAAATATATTAACCAACCTAAGTGAACCCTGCAGGATAAAAGATATATCGTGGATAAAGCCAGGTAAAACCACTTTCCCCTGGTGGAACGGCAATGTTACACCTGATACCTCATTTGCGCCGGGCAACAACTACGAGACCAATATGTACTATGTAAATTTTTGCGCTCACAATAACCTGGCCTATCACACCTTGGTTGAATATGGGCTGCACGAATGGTATGTAAATGATGGCGCAGGTTTTCAGCCCGGCCCGCATGCTGATCCGTCGAAGGCAGTTCCAGGCCTGGATATGCAGCAGCTTTGCGATTCTGCTGCAAAAGTGGGTGTCGGTATCCGGGTTTGGGTGCATTTTTATGCCTTGTACCCTAAACTGGATGAAACCTTCGCTCAATATGAAAAATGGGGCATAAAAGGCCTGATGTGTGATTTTATGGACCGCGACGACCAGGAAATGGTGAACATGCAGGAAGAGATACTACAAAAGGCCGCGCAGCATCATCTGCACATCCAGTTTCACGGGGCCTATAAACCGACCGGGCTAAGCCGCACTTATCCCAATGAGTTTACCCGCGAAGGATCACTTAACTATGAGAACGACAAATGGGGTGATAGGGTTACACCGGACGCCGATCTCAATATTGCGTTTACACGTTTGCTTGCAGGTTCTACTGACTACCATTTAGG
>JANYAB010000768.1 GCA_025355225.1 Bacteroidota bacterium | reverse complement strand
ACCAGCCATCTCTAAATGCGTGGAGGGACAGCATAATTTGTGTATGAAACTGATCTGGTCCGAATACTTTCAGGTAATCGGGCGTATTGAGCAGTCGTAAAACAGTAATCAAATTAATGAGCGCAACCAGGCTAATAACCGCATATACCAATTGAAACCATGCGGTAAGTAACGAGAGGCTGGCATTGACTGGTTTCAATAAACCATAAAGCGCCCAGGCTACTACAATATCACAAATAAAATTAAACAGGTAGCTTAATATACCGGTTGTGAAAAGCATCTTATGCGCCGTGATGTTTTTGACCGTTTCCACGGCATTTTCTGGCACGACAAGCTTTTGGTATACCAAAAATTCGGCAAAGGGAGAAGCTGACATGAAAAGTATCCCGAGCCCTGCGATCAATGCGAATGCACGAAGCGAAATTTTGGTTTCTGGGTCAGCCATTTAATTGAGGTTAATATTTCTCAAATAATTTAATTCTTTAATTTGACGGGCTGTATATGAGTTTGTTACATCGAAGTATTGGGTTTTTGTTTCAATTGAGGTATTGATATTTAGTAAAAGCCACACTTATTAAAAAATTTATATGATATCACGCACCGCTAACGGGATAACTGGACAATTTTCCATGAAAACCGGCGTCCCTGCCAAAGGGATATTTCTGATTATCAAATCAATGAAATATATTTATACTGTTAATGCGAATCAAGTGTCGGGATATGAGTGTCAGGATATAGATAAAGATGTGTAATTAGCTAAATAGATCATACAATAGCGGGGTTAATTATTGCCAAATCAGATAGCTATCGGATTACTGCAAACCACTTTTCCTGGTTCTTGATTCTTAACTCGCAATTCGCATTAAAAATGAGGGATACAGGGTCATGTTAATAACAAAACGCACAGCTTATTTACTCTTTTTTCTGGCATATATCGGAGCCCTGGCAATCGAAAAACCAACTTATTCGGTAAATACCGTGCAAGCATGTTTTTCTTACATGTTTACCATCATCGTGCATTTTTCGATTTTTGCTTCTATGATAGTGGCCAATAATGCATTTGTAGTACCCTACCTGCTGGAAAAGAAACGATTCGGCTCGTACGTTGCCGGCCTTATCATTTTAATTTTGTTGTATACAATCTTCACCAGCCATTATAATCAGTTTATTCATGGCGTTCTTTTACATGATAAGGCCATCGATACAAGCTCCGGCTTCTGGGACAATTTTGTATATGGCCTCTGTTGCTGCGTAATTGCAGCAATGCTATATATGACCCAGAAATGGTCTGAACAGCAGGAGCAGTTTAAAAATGTCCAGATCAACCAGCTGCAAACAGAATTGAAATACTTGCGTTCGCAGATCAATCCGCATTTCCTTTTTAACGGCCTCAATACCGTTTACGGTTATATCGACATGAATAACGCCCAGGCAAGGGACATGATGGTGCAATTTTCGGACCTGCTGCGGTATAATTTATACGAGGCAGACGTGGATTTGATCGGGTTGGAAAAGGAAATAAAATACTTGCAAAATTATGTGGCCCTCCAAAAAGCTCGGAGTAACGAGAATATGCAGGTCACCTTAAAAGTAAATTATCAAAATGGCGCAGTCAGGATAGCTCCGCTAATTTTCATGGCTTTTGTGGAGAATGCCTTTAAGTATGTGTCAAGGGACGACGATGTTATCAACAGTATCGTCATCGGGTTGAATGAAGAAGAAGGCCGGATCGATTTTACCTGTGAGAATTCTTACAACGAGGCGGACACTGTGCCCGGCGGCATAGGCCTGAATAACGCTGCGAGAAGGCTGGAACTTTTATATAAAGACCGCTACACCCTTGATATTAAAAAGGAACAAAACATATACCGGGTCCATTTAACGCTCACGCTATGAAGAAACTCAGCTGTATAATTGTAGATGATGAGCCCGTTGCCCGTAAAATATTGCACGAGTTTGTGAACCAGGTGCCCTTTATGGACCTGCATGGTAAATTTGAGAATGCGATTAAAGCAGAGGCGTTTCTCAAGAGCAATTCGATTGATATTATATTCCTGGACATTGAAATGCCCAAGGTTTCTGGCTTGCAGTTTTTGCAGAAAATGCACATCGAATCCATTGTGATTCTCACCACCGCTTTTCCCCAATATGCGCTGGAAGGATATGAACTGGATATCATCGATTATCTTTTAAAACCATTCGCGCTTAGCCGCTTCCTTAAGGCGGTTCAAAAAGCGAGGGACTATCATGAAATGAAGACCAGGACAACCGGCGCCCTGCAGTCATCCTACATCTTTATTAAAAGCGACAAAAGAATTGAAAAAATTGAGCTGAACGATATAATTTATGCCGAAAGCGTAGGGAACTATGTGAGCGTATATACCGAAAATAAAAAGATCATTGCCTATCTCACCATGAAAAGCCTGGAATGCCAGTTACCTTCAGACGAGTTTATCAAGATCCATCAGTCTTACCTTGTAAACTGTTCAAAAATCGACGCGATAGAGGGAAATGAAATTAAAATCGGGAGCAGGTCGTTGCCGATGAGC
>JANYAB010000326.1 GCA_025355225.1 Bacteroidota bacterium | reverse complement strand
CTTTTTTGTTTTACTGTTAATTGATATTGTTAGTTAAATTGATCTATGTCATTTGTCTGAACCACGATTCCCATGATTAAATGATTCCCGAGATTATTGCAATTCAAATTACCACTGATCGGTAATTTTGGCTAAAGCCCTTAATTCCTTGTTTACCTGTCCGTCCCTTGAAAGGGACGGCAATGAATTAATAAGCTATGTTACAATCATTGCCGTCGGCTTTAGCCGACGGATAAAAAGATATAAAAGCAGGGCTTTAGCCAAATTCCCGCCCCACAGTTATTGGTTGGGTTAGTATATAATCAAGTTAATCTGGTAAATCCTTTAATCATGGTTCAGACAAATTCTAACGGCAAGTAATTCCCCCGATAATTATCCCCGGGATAATTAAATCCTGTTTTATCAATCCCCCGTATCCTCGGACCCGACTGGCGGCTGCTTTTGTTTTTGCTGCTGTAGTTCCACAGCGGGAAATCGGCTTTGTTGTCCTTCAAAAACTTTTCAACCTCGTTGGCGTGGGCGTTTGCTACGCTGCGGTGCTGCTGCACCAGTTTGGTAACTTCCTGGGGCGAAAGCGGGTCGGCATTGTCGTGATGTTTAATCACCGGACCATTGGCTGTGTAATGTATCGCGTCGGCCTCAATAAAACGGGCAAAAGTGAAGTACACTAATGTGGGCAGCAGTCCTTCGTACAAAACAACATGTCCGCGGCGGTCGAGGTATTCCGAACCGTTGAGCAGGTCGATATAGGGCTGGGGTGTGTTGTCCTGCAAGGTGCCATCGGTATTGAAATATTGAATAAAATCGTAATAAAGCGCGTGACCTAAAAATGGTTTCAGGTCGAGTTCCTGCGCCTTTTTTACAAAAACTTTAATCCGTTCGGATTTTATATTTACAGAAAGATCTTCGTAATTCTGAAATGTGATCTGGTCGATCAGGTATATTTGGTTCATAGGTCTAAGCCCCCTCTAAATCTCCCCCGGTAGGGGAGACTTTTTTATTTGTTGTTAATTGAAGAATTATATTTTTTGAGCGTTTTATAAAGCCCTCCCTACTGGGGAGGGTTGGGTGGGGCTACCATCGCTTCCGCTTCGGCCTGTTTAAATCCGTAGGCGTAAATGAGGGTTGCTATTTTGCTTTCGGCCGGCAGGGCAGAGGTGAGCAATTGGTTGATGCTTGCACCGGCCTTTATGCCGGTAATGTCGTCGGAAACGCTGGCGGGTACCGGTATAATGGTCCAGGCGCCGGCAGGGTTAATATCCGTATAAAAGTGACTGAATATCTCTGCAAAAGCTTCGGAAAGCTCCAGCCTGTCGGGTGCGGTGTTGTCATTAAACTCGCGGATGGCTTCCTTTTTTTCGCTGCCATTGCTTAAGCCGGATGACTTCTCGGAATTGATCAACTCTTTTGGTATCGAAAAGCCTTTGATGATACGCGCTTCTACCGATCTTTCCGTACTTTCAAAAAGCTTGTCATTATTCTGGATAGGATAGGGCTTGAATTCTGGTTTCGAATTTTCGTCCTCGTACTCGATGACAATTATTTTCTGCGCACTTTTTGCCCCCTGGAAAGTGCCCAGGTCCCGCTCCAATTGCGATGGTACATTGTTAAAAGGCTGCTCATCACTATCTGGTTTGCTGTTGTCCGCTTCTTCGCGGCGCGATTGCATAAAAAGCATCGTAGAAGGCAGAAATCCTGTGGTTACCTCGCGGTTGTTAAATATTTTTATACCCGCTTCTGTTTCAAAATCTTCCCAAACGCTGTCCGCTTCTATCAGCGGGTAATCATCTACTTCGGGATTAAAATAAAACAGCTGCCCTTTGTAGTTCTCCCAGCCGCCGGCACTGATCACCTGTTGTTTTATCACCTCCGGATCAGGGTTGTACTGATCCAGGAAGGTGATTTTGCTGCGCATAATGTTCTTCCAGGTTTTGCGGCCCCAATCAGCGTACAATGCATATTTACCGGTTGTCTCGGGACAGTCTGTATCGCCCATCCGGATATCCTCGAACCGGACATAATTGACCGCTGCTATTTTGAAATTGGCATTATAATTTACCTGGATGCCAAACCCGGTGAACAAGGCTTTATCGGTAGCGATAGCCTTTAGTAATTTGGCCAGGGTGAGCCCTTTCGCATTTACGACCTGACGGCCCAGGTCCTGCTGTTCAAAGCCGTTGCCGGCTATGAACTTGGCGCGCTTGTTCCAGCAGTCCTTAGCAGTAGGCGAGGCGGCAACCAGCTCGAGCATACGCTGCGGGTAGGCATTATCCAGGTCGTAATTGAGTATGCCGTAGGTTTGGTTGGGCCGAACTAATATTCGCCGTTCAATTTGTGGTAAGTAGGTTTTCATATGGCCCCCTTACCCCCTGAAGGGGGAGTTAAATTCCTAAACTGAACTTCACTGTGTTTTTGCATGATTATGTTGATTTTTGTTCTCATTTTGTTCTTATAAGATTTAATTCTCCCCCTTCAGGGGGCCGGGGGGCTACACCAGCGCTTCAATCGCTGCTATTGTACTGGCATAAGTTGCCGGGCCGCTTGTTGGTGCGATAGATATGGCGCGCGGGGGATAAGGTTCCCTTAGTTTATCGGGGTTTGTTAATTTGAGTTTATAGCCGCCGTCTAATGTTTCATCGGCGGCGTTGCGTTCGGCATCCGTCAGGATCAAGCCGTTTACAGCGCCGAATAACTCGACGGCCGAGTCACTCGAATTGTAGTTGTTTACGGCGATAGCCTGCATGCGGCCGTAGCCCATAGCCATTAGCTGGCCTTTTATTTCGACAGATAAACCGGCTATGTTGAAGTCGATCTCCTCTGTATAGCGGGGTCCAACCTGTGTTTTGGCCAGTTTTGATAGCGTGTTAAAACTATTGTTGGTACCCTCGAATTTGTAAACTTTGGCGCTTGCCACAGCAGTGAGGCCGGTGATAATAAGCGGGTTGGTGGTATCGTAGGTTAGTGTGATATCGTCCTTGTTAAAGATGTAGATCACATCCTCGATACCCGCGGTAACCGGGTCGCCTGTTCCCAGGCTGAAGCCGGCGTTGATTTTATTGTAAATGGACATGGGTTAGTTGTTGAGCCCCCTCTAAATCTCCCCCGGTAGGGGAGACTTTGATTAGCATGTTGATTTTAAATAATTGTTAGGTTTCTCTAAATCTCTTTTATTAAAAGAAATTTTTTCAAAAGAAGAAATTAAAGCCCTCCCTTCCGGGGAGGGTTGGGTGGGGCTACGCCGACAGGTAGAATATCTCGTTAGCGAATTTGTAGTTAACGGCTGCTTTCATACGGGCTTTCATGCGGACTACGTTGTCGTTGGTGTAGGGCTTCATGTAAACGGTGGATAGTTCGGAAGCATCGCCAAGCAGGTCGACGCCTAAGAAGAGGTTGGATGAGCGTGCGCCTAACAGGGTGTTTGCCTGCCAGTGGTTCATCACCTGCAGCGGAATGCCGAGGTAATCCATTTTCTTCATATCGGTGAAAGCGTTGAGAACGTTGACCGCCTTATTGGCTTGTGCCTGTGCGTAAGCATAGCCTACGTGTAAGGGGATCTGCAGGTTAAAGTCTTCCTGGATACGGTCGGCCGGATCGAGCTGTGCATATACGCTACCCAATACCTGCAACACATTGCTCACGTTGATATAGCTAACGGTTGCCGCGGTTGCTGTGCCCGTAAAAGCTGCAGGCTTGCGGCTGTTTACTTCGTTGTAATTACGCACCAGTTTAAAGCTGGTAGCATTTACGATCTGGATGAAGTACGACTGTCCCTGTACAACAATCCCGGAGCCACCGTTTGTGGTATCCTTACTGCTGCCGGTTACAGCAGTGATAGATACTACGTCGCCATCAGAAAGGGTGGAAGTATCCGCAACGGTTACCACGCCAAAAGCGTCTATCGCGGTTGCGGCGATGGAAGTGGACGGTTTGCCCAGGCCAACTTTGTATACTCCTGTTGCTGCGGCAATAGTCGGTAATAAGCCCGGGAAAGCGGCTGTGAACGTGGCTTCTTTGGTTGACGATTTACCCAGCCAGTACAAGCGCTCGTTCGCGATCTGTATTTTGGTTAAGTAACGCTGAACCATAAAGTCGGACAGGTCCACAACGCCTTCGTAGTCCAGAAATGCACCGGGCTTTAAGCTTTGCGCCTCCCACGATTGCACCAGTTTGTCCCATTGTTCCTGTTTCATAAATTCGTACACTACCGGGTCCAGGTAGCTTTCGTTTTGTAAGGAAGTTGTTCCCTGGTCGTGAAATATGCCGGATGGGTCCTGCAGTACCACGTCGTCGTCCACATCAACTATTACCTTGCGTGCTTTAACGTCGTTAATAACGGTTAGTAATCCGCGCTTTACCGAATCGGCTTCCAGGAGCGTGCTGGCCATAAATCCCGCCAGCGCTTCGCCGGCATAGGTGTTGTTTGTAAATGTAAATTGAGCCATTTGTTGTTTTAGGTTAAGCCCCCCGACCCCCTAAAGGGGGAGCTACCGGTTTTAGTGTGTTTCTTTTAGGGAAAGGATTTATTCGGTTAAGTTGATTTTAGAATTCCCCCTTCAGGGGGTTAGGGGGTTATTTACCAACCGCTTTCCTAACAGCGTTTTGGGCTAAAGTAGTTTGCGGGGCGAAGAAGGGGAGGGGTTCGGTTTTTGCTTTGCTGCTGCGGCGTGATCCACCGGCTGAGGGGGAGAAGTCTGATTTGATCTCGTTCTTTATTTCATCCCGTGTTTGATCCAGGCGGGTGTTGGCTGCTTCGAGGGCTGCTTTAGCTTCGGCTAACAGGGCATTTTGGGCATGCAGTTTTGCTTTTATCCCTAAAACCCTGTTTTGAATGCTTTTTGAATTAGTAGCTTTCAGTACGCTTTCGGGCAGGCTGTCATCCTCATCGTCAGGGTCTGTATCAGCATCAGTTTCTGCCGGGGTAATGGTTTCTACCTGGCCGCTTTTTACCTCAATTTTTTTACCTGCAGAGGTGGTATAGGTGTCGGCCGCGGCGGGGGTATTCATGTCCTCGTCCTGGTAAACTTCGGTTCCTTCGTCCATTTCCCCTGCATGGTGCAGCGTGCCTTTGTCGGTAATGGTTTGTTTGTTTACTACCCTCTTAAAGAAGTTCATAATCTTATCCAGAACCGAGGTGGTTTTGTCGATAAGTTCTTTGTTTTCAATGTTCATGTTGCTGTTTATGTTTAAGATTTTGTTGATGGCCCGTTGATAAACTGCGGGCGCAGTGCTGGTATATTTTTTAATAATGGCGCTGTTGGTGATGACTTCACTGTAATCTTCTATTTGGTCGATGAAGCCTAAATCAAGCGCCTGGTCAGCGGTCATCCAGGTGACGGAATTGATTAAACTATTGATTGTAATTCCGTCCAACCCGGTTTTGTCCATGTATATCTGAGCCAGGCGCGATTGTACCACATTCAGCATCTGTACGTCTTTTAATAACTCGTCCGCATTGCCGCCCGAGCCTACCATGGGCTTGTGGATCATCAGCAGGGCGTATTTGCTCATCACCACCGTTTTGCCGCCCATAGCCACAATAGATGCAGCGGAAGCAGCCAACGCATCCACATACGTGGTTACCTTGCCGGGATACTTTTTAAGCAGGTCGTATATAGCGATGGCATCAAACGCGTTGCCGCCTACCGAACTGATATGTACCTCTACATCCTCGCCGGCTGCGGCTTCCAGTTGCATTTGTATTGTTGATGACGATAAGCTGCCGGAGCCTATGCAATCTGTTTCGGTGTCGTATAAGTAAATTTTGTAGCTCATTGTTTAGCGTTATGGGTATTGAGTTATGGGTGTTTGATTAAGTTTTTATTATTTGTCGTTGGAGATGAGAGGAACTCAAAACTTAGGACTCAGAACTTATAACTGATTTGGTATATACAAATATCGGGAGAAGGTTTTACATAGTTCGTGACACAAGTGTGTCACGAATGTTTTTTATGCTGATTGGCATATTCAAAGGTCAGAATAAAAATTCAATTAGTTCGTGACACAAGTGTGTCACAATCGTCAAAACTGTTAAGAGCGCGCCAGATTGTACGTTTGTCTTTATTAAATTTGGATTCGGCCTCTAACACCGCCTGGTATTTGTTAATGTTCCTGGTTTTTAACTGGGCTGCTATCCAAAGATATATTTCCCGGTAAATAAATATTTTATCACTTAAAAATCCGGCTTTATACATTTCGGCAAATATGCCGTCGTCAAATAGTGAGTTGGCGAGTTTGATGTTCATTTTATTGTTTTATCCTGGTGATTGGTATGTTATTTAATGGGGATAGATTTTTTTTATGGGATATTCTTTAATTAATAGAATACCGATTAAATTGCGAAAACTTAAACCTCTCGCATATATGCCTTCCCAGTTAGAAAAGATCACAAAAGCCTGTTTCATTTTCGGAATTTTAACAATGCCTGTTATTGCATTCGCCCAAAAGATGGATAAGCCGCGCATTGATAAATTTACAAACGACACCATCTTTTATACGACTACCGAAAAGGTGGCAGGAAATAAAGGCTCACTAAGCTCTTCGGCAGAAGATATTGAAGCTTACGCCTCAAATTTGCATGGCAGTATTAATCTGCATCTAAAGGTTGAATTGACAACGTTTGATCATCGTCATTTTAACATTGCTAAAGGCAATAGCGTAATATTTAAATTAGCCGACAACACGCTGCTGACCATACCTGTTATAAGCGATATAGGCGCCAGGCGTGAAGGCATCGGTCCCCGCGTAACCGGCCGGGAATGCTGGACTGGCGAGGTAGCTGTTAATGTCATAAAAGATGATATTAAAAGAATTTCGTCCACCGCGATCACTGCTATCCGCATACAGGGCGATGAAGAAAATTTCGACTTTGATATTAAACAAAAGAACGACGGCGTTATCAAAAAAATGCTTGAACTGATACTCAACCCCAAATAGCATTTGCCTTGCTTAAAAATAATTATTACAGGTTTACACGATTTACCGTCTGTGCCGGTATATTTTGCTGGTTAGCCCCCTCTAAATCTCCCCTCCGGAGGAGTCCTTCGGACCAGTAGGGGAGACTTTTATAAGTTTACCCTATTTACCGTCTGCGCCAGTATGTTTTGCTGGTTGTTAACATCTTTTACATCGACATATACTGGTGGGAAATTATTGATCATTTGATAAGCTACTGTATTGGCCAGGTTCTTTTGATCATTTACCGGCTGGTTATAATAACGGTTGGCATTGCCGCCATCAGTAAATATACCGCCGACTGCGTAGCCCTTGGCAAGATTGGGCACTGAAAAGTCCCGCCCCCCAAAGGCCACGTTGATAGCGCTAACAAGGTTCCTCGCCCAGGGATCACGCATGGCTTCGGATACCACAACAGCCTCGCCTGAGCGAAGGTAGGCATTGGTATTATCGGTGCGGCTGTAACCCGGCAGAACTGCACCTTTTCCGTCCGACCTGAAATACCCTCCTTTGGCCATAGCCTGGTTTTGTGGTGGCTGCTGCCTTTCAATCGTAGCGATCTGGGCGGCAGTTTGTGCAACAATTGCGCCTAATGCCAGCGTGCCTGCAATTGGCCCCAATTCGGCCTCGGCTTTAGTCAATGCAATTGCGCCGTTCATGATTGCCTGCGCTATGTTGACCTTTTGTTCGTTCTTAAATGCTTTGAGTTTTATTTGATATTCCTGCTTGTAAATTTCATTGTCATGTGTTTTTTTATCGGCTGCTGATCGGCTGGTATCATTGTCAATCACTTTTCTGTCAGCCTCCAACCCCCGAACTCTGGCATCGCTCTGCTCCTCAATTCCTTTAGTAACAATAGTGAATATCGAGTCGGTCGTTTTTTGGGCGCTATCTACTGCAGCCGCCTTTATTTTGTCCTGGGCGCTTTTTGCGCTGACAACAACTTTCGCAGCGTCCTTTGTGGCACTATCTGCGGTAGTATCGCTTATGATTTTCTGATTTTTTTTGTAATAGCCCAGGATATTACCGAAGATTTTTTTAAATATACTTTCATCGGGAACGGCGCTTTTTGCCATGCCTTCTTTCGCTGCGTCCATTTCTTTTGACATCTCAGCCAATGGCTTGCCGATAGAACTTATAGCCGTACGCAAATTATCAAATGAGGTTTTGTATTGGTCCACCTGTTTTTGTGCGTCGGTGTTTACCTGGATGTCAATAGAGATTTTTTTGTTAATGTCGTCTGCCATGATTATAATTTTGGTTGATGGGTGAATGTAATTGCCGAACAGGCTGTATCTAAGTATATGAGTTAAATGCCAAATGGCATAATTGATTTTGTTTTTTGGTTAAATAGATATTTCAAAGAATAAGATTTTAATGTTTTTTTTCTGCTAATGCATAAAGGGCGGCGTTTTGTATAATAAGATATACATTTAAAGATGGGTCGATCATAGCTTTTATTGCATTGTTGTTTTTTTCATCGGCCC
>JANYAB010000758.1 GCA_025355225.1 Bacteroidota bacterium | reverse complement strand
AAGATGAAGAAAAAACTTTGACAGACAAGACAATAGATGCTATCATACAAAAATTAATTTATAACTTCGGTAAGGAAGCAGGAGCGGAGATTAGGAAGTAATGAGTGAATTAGTGATTGAGTGAATTAGTGAGTGCAGCATTATTCAAATACTTAATTACTAATTAGAAACTCACGCATTCAATAATTCACTCAATCACTAATTAAAATGTCCTCGATAACCGAACAGTTAAATAAAGTTGTAGAAAAAACGGAGCGTTTGATAGAACTCTGCTCGGCTTTGCAGGAGGAGAATGATCTGTTAAAGTTAGAGAACCAATCGCTGTCTGCAGCACTAAATGCAAGCCAGGAAAAGGGCAAAGAATTGGAGGGTAAGCTTAGTGTATTGAAGGTTGCAAAATCTTTTTCAGAAACTAATGAAAAAACACTTGACATAAAGCAAAAAATTGACGAATTTGTGCAAGAAATAGACAAGTGTATTGTGTTACTTAAAAAGTAGTGCAAAAGTGAATAGCTCAAATGGGAGAAATCTCCATAAAAATAAATATTGCTGACAGAGTTTACCCATTAAAGGTAAACATGGAGGAGGAAGAAATAATACGCAGGGCGGCTAAACTGATCAACGACCGGATAAAGGAATATCAGGAAAATTATGCGGTCAGGGATAAACAGGACCTGCTTTCGATGTGTGTGCTGCATTACGCAACCTCATCATTAAAAGCAGAAAAAAAAGTGACAGTGGAGGATACTGATGTTGCAGATAAAGTTTATCATTTAGATCATTTACTGTCCGAATTTTTCTCGAAGTAATAACGTTCTTTACACATACCGAGCAAATTAAGATTTAACCGCAGTTAAATTTTAGGTTTCACTATTAAAAACTTAACGCTTCAATATTCAGCGGATCAAAGAGGTATATGTTATGCGGCCTGTAGTCGCATTTAACGGCACCCCGATCCTTAACTGTAATCTGAGGTTTTTAAATACATGACACTTAAATTTAGTTGCGGTTTTTTTATTTATATAAACTTAAAATGGACATCGTATTATACATTATTATTGGATTACTGGCGGGTATACCTACGGGCGTAGTCGTTGGCCGTTACCTGCTCAGGAAACTTTTTAAAGACCAGGAATTAGCAGCGCAGAACAAAGTAAAAAAGATTTTAAAGGAAGCTGAAAACAATGCCGAAATACTGAGAAAAGATAAATTGCTGGAAGCAAAAGAGAAATTTTTGCAGATGAAAGCTGAGCATGAGCAGGAGATCAACTCGAAAAACAACGCCATTAATCAGCGCGAAAACAGCGTAAAGCAAAAAGAGCAATCCTTTAATCAGCGGCTCGACAATGTGACCCGTAAAGAGACTGAGCTTGATAACACGCGCAAAAATCTGGAAAAACAAACAGAAATTGCTACTAAAAAGCAGGAAGAAGTGGAACACCTGAAGCAGCAGCATGTGCAGCAACTGGAAACCATTGCCGGCTTGTCGGCAGAGGATGCTAAAAATCAGTTGGTAGATAACCTTAGGGAGGAAGCCCGAAGCAAAGCCATGATGCAGATTAAGGATATTGTTGATGAAGCAAAACTGACTGCTACCAAAGAGGCTAAGAAGATCGTAATTCAAACTATACAGCGTACCGCTACAGAGAGTGCTATTGAAAACACTGTTTCAATTTTCAATATTGAAAACGATGAGATCAAGGGGCGCATAATTGGTCGTGAAGGAAGAAACATCCGCGCACTGGAGGCAGCTACAGGGATAGAGATCATTGTAGATGATACCCCCGAAGCGATCATACTTTCGGGCTTTGACCCGGTTAGGCGCGAAATTGCCCGCCTTGCTATGCACCGCCTGGTGACCGACGGCCGTATACACCCTGCCCGTATTGAGGAAGTAGTTGCTAAAACTAAAAAGCAAATAGAGGAAGAGATAGTAGAGATAGGTGAGCGTACGGTAATCGATCTGGGCATCCATGGCCTGCATCCTGAATTGATCCGTATGGTTGGCCGCATGCGCTATAGATCATCTTATGGACAAAACCTTTTACAACACTCGCGCGAGGTGGCCAATTTCTGTGCAACCATGGCAGCCGAATTGGGCTTAAATGTTAAACTGGCCAAACGTGCCGGATTATTGCATGATATTGGTAAAGTGCCTGATGATAACCCGGAACTGCCGCACGCTATTTTGGGTATGCAGCTTGCCGAAAAATATAAGGAACACCCCGAGGTTTGCAATGCTATTGGCGCTCACCACGATGAAATAGAAATGACATCAATGCTGTCGCCTATCATTCAGGCTTGTGATGCCATCTCAGGTGCACGTCCCGGAGCACGCCGCGAGGTTGTTGAAAGTTATATCAAACGTTTGAAAGAACTGGAAGAACTGGCGTTATCTTATCCTGGTGTTGAAAAAACATTCGCCATACAGGCAGGTCGCGAATTACGCGTAGTGGTAGAAAGCGAAAAGATATCCGACGCGCAATCTGAAATATTAGCTGCGGACATTTCCAACCGTATACAAACTGAGATGACCTATCCGGGCCAGATCAAAGTTACAGTGATCAGGGAAACCAGGTCAGTGGCATTTGCTAAATAAAAGCCTCACCCCAAACCCCTTTCTCAAAAGGAGAGGGGCTTTTTAAATTTTTTGTGGCAAACAGTAAGATTTCCAATAAGGCGAAACCCATTTTATCAAAGGGGAAGACGACCGCACAGGCTCGCACTGTCGATATTTACTTTGCCAGGTATTCCGAGAGCCATCAAAATCCAACCAATAAGCGAATCCATTGGATTTGTGTTCCCTTAATTGTGTTCAGTATATTCGGGTTGTTATGGGCCATCCCTTTTCCAACCCTTAAATTTCTGGGTTCTTATAACGGCTATTTTAACTGGGCGTCCTTTTTAATTGCTTTCAGCATTTACTACTATTATAAGCTTTCACCCATTTTATCATACTTTATGCTATTAGTGCTGATGGGATTTAGTCTCGGGGTCATTGAACTTGCTGCATGGCAAAGTGCAGGTGGCCCGGCACTGTGGCTGGTATGTTGTATTATCTTCGTAATAGCATGGATTGGCCAGTTTATCGGGCATCAAATAGAAGGCAAAAGGCCATCTTTTTTAGATGATATGAAGTTTTTGCTGATCGGCCCCATATGGCTGCTGCATTTTATCCTCAAAAAATATTCTATCAGGTATTGAACACCTGTATGCTTAAATGCTATTTACGATAATTATCTCAATAGCATCGGTTGCATTCTTGCATTTGTTTACCGCAGCTTCTAATGAAAAAAGAATATCCCTATGCTTTATCAGGGTGATGGCATCCTTTTCATTGGCAAAAAGGTTAGCAAGGGCGTGATAATAGATGTGGTCGGTTTTGTGTTCATAATCCTTTATCAACCTGCAGGAAGCGATCATAGTCTGTGTATCCTTAACCTTATTCAATTCGCTGATCAACTTATATAGCTCATTGCAGGACAATTGGATATAATCCGCTATTTCCCTGATGGACGGAAAGAATTCTTCAATATTGTATAAATGCATTCTTCCGGCAGCCTCGTGAATATTGTCTGCCACGTCATCAATGGCCGATGCCAGTATGTGAATATCCTTACGATTAATGGGAGTAAAGAAAACCTTATCTAATCCCAGGTAAATTTTGTGTGTAATATCATCACCGGTTTCCTCGAGGGTATTTATTTGCCTGTATAGTGGTTCGCGCTCGTCTGCCGATCCCGTGTCCACCACTGCTGTAAGTAATTCAGCCATTTCGACGATATTCTTTCCCGCCTGGTTAAACAGTCCGTAAAACAGAGTACGGTGTGAAAAAAAATCGTGAAACAGCCTGCGCATACCTTTGAATTAAGAAAGCCAAAAGTAGTTGTGCTATGTTAATACATCATTAACTAAATAACACGTTACATTAGGTGATTGTTATTTATTAAGACCGTTTTGATCAGTCTGACAGGCCATGCAACATTTGTGTTACAATAATTTTTTATAATAATTAAGCATCAATTTTGCGGTTGATTTAGTTACTAATATACATAATGCAACGGATCGCGCTATTCAAGGTACTTCTTACATTAGCTGCTATGGTATTTGTTGCCAAACCATTTTTTGGGTTTGGAGCTATAAATCAACGATTACACCCTCGCCAAACACACACGATCCTGGTTAAAAGCTTTACAAAACGCAAGCCCGAAAGTCTGGAAGAAGCGGATACTAACGTAGAATTTATACACCAGTTGCTTATAAACCCTTTAGCATCTATTCTATCGGCTATTTCCCTTTTACTTCTGGCGCTATTTCCCGCAATGTTTAAAGATAGCACGAATGTGACCGGGAGGATTTTATCCGATATTCGTTTCGCCCTGCTACCACGGGAACATACCTACCTCCTCGCAGGTAAACTCATTATTTGATATTTTTCCTTAAAGCTGCAATCTGCGGCAATTGATAGATGCAGGGTCTTAAGCCCCGGGTATCCTCTTTTTCATTCCATAAAATCAATTACTAAAAAAATGTTAAATTTTAATAAATGCTCGTACATCATATTGTTACTGTTAATAGCGGTATCAGTAAATGCACAGCAGTCAGGAACACCCATCTCTTTAAAACAACTATTAAATAAAGTCGATCAAAGTGCCCCGACTTTAATAACAGATTCATCGGCGATCAGCATTCGTCAGGCTCAGGCAGTTGAAACCCGAAATAACTGGCTGCCAAACTTAAAATTGAATTACCAGGCCGATATTGGAACCAACAATAATGTTACCGGTCCATATTTTGGATTTGGGATTATACCATCTGATTCGCGGGGTGTTCGACCAGTAAGCAATACTACCGCAGTATCTGCCAATGTGGGCGTAGCTGCCCTTGACTGGGAGCTTTACAATTTTGGAGCTTATGGCGCCCAAAACAAGGTAGCACAGTCGGACATACGGGTTGAACAAAGTAATTTTGCCCAATCAAAATACCAGATTGAAGCATATACGATAAGCAATTATCTGCGCCTGCTGAGTTTACAGGATTACCTTACTATTCAGTATCGGAATATTCAACGCAATCGGGAAATTCTGCGCTCCATCAGTTCACTAACAAAAAGCGGTGTGAGGCCAGGCGTGTATACCAGCATTGCAAATGCTGAATTATCAAAAGCCCGTTTAAATTATATTGAGCTAAATAATCAGTTGCAACAGATACAGTTTCAACTTTCGGCCATTAGTGGCCTGCCGTATCAAAACATTGTTGCCGATAGTACGCTTGAATCCCAATTAACCAATTTGCCAACACAGCAGTTTACGATAGATACGGCTAACCATCCATTAATTAATTATTATCAATCCATTTATCAAAATAGCAGACAGCGCGAGGACCTGGTAAAAAAGCAGTACAACCCCAAAATATTACTGGAAGGAGCAGCCTGGGGGCGTGGCTCAAGCGTGGACGCTAACGACCATTTTAACAGCCTTTCAACAGGTTGGGGTTTCGACAGGGATAACTACCTGGTAGGATTGGGAGTATCTTACAACCTCTTTGACCTGCGCCGGAAACAACTGAAATTACGCACCCAAAGAACTGTAACCGACTACGCACGCAATAAACTGGAAGAACAGAAAACATTGCTGGCAGCTAACGCAAACCAGGCTAATGCAGAAATGCAGACAGCCAGGCTGCGGCTTCAGGAAATCCCCAACCAGTTAAAGGCGGCAAACGACGGTTACCGCCAAAAACTGTCATTATATAAAAGCGGTTTATCTGATATAATTGAACTCGATGCCGCTTTAAACATTCTTTACCGTGCCGAAACTGATTATGCGCAGGCTAAATACGATTACAACAATGCGCTGTTTGGCCAGGCTGTTTCCCAAAACCAGGTAGGTGTAATTTTAAACCTCTTAAAATAATTTAACTATGTCAATGGTCACATCTGCACTAAAAAGGCCTATCACCGTAGTGGTGATCACCATGAGCCTTTTAATATTTGCAGTGCTCAGTGCAATAAAAATCCCAATAGATATTTTCCCACAGTTAAACCTGCCAACCATATATGTTATTGAATCGTATGGTGGAATGTCTCCCCAACAAATGGAGGGTTTCTTTTCCACCCGTTTGCAAGATCAGTTCTTGTATGTGAACGGCGTCAAAAGTATAACCAGTAAAAATATACAAGGCTTAACTATGCTTAAGTTAAGTTTTTATGAAAATACCAATATGGCAGAAGCCTCGGCAGAGGTGGCTTTGCAGGTAAACCGTGCCATGAAGTTTTTCCCGCCCGGAGCACTGCCGCCACAGGTGATTAGATTTGATGCTTCGTCCCTGCCTGTTGGACAATTGGTGATGGCTGCTAAAGGCCGTAGCCTAAAGGAAATCTACGATATGGCGGCTACCCGCATCAGGCCAATGTTTGCATCGGTACCTGGTTTGTCAGCCCCCCCGCCATTTGGCGCTAACTCAAGGTCTATTACAGTGAGTGTTGACCCTGCCAAATTGCGCAGTTATAATTTAACACCTGATGAGGTCGTAGAAGCACTGGCTAAATTTAATGTGATGTCGCCGTCTGGTTTTTTGCGACTTAACAATATCATGTTTACAACTACCATAAATACGCTGGTAAAAAAAGCCGATGAATTTGGCGATATTCCAATAATAACAAAGAATGGTGTGCCGATATTGGTAAAAGATGTGGCTAAAGTAGCAGACGCGTCTGATGTCACAGTGGATTATGCGCTTATTAATGGTAAGCGCTCCGTGTATATCCCCGTAGTTAAAACAGCTGACGCCTCAACCTGGTCGGTAGTACAGGATCTAAAGAGCAAACTCCCCGAAATGCAAAGCCTGTTACCCGATGATGTTAAAATATCCTATGAGTTCGATCAATCGGTCTTCGTGATAAATGCGGTAAAAAGCCTGATGACAGAGGGTGGATTAGGTGCGTTGCTTACCGGGCTGATGGTTTTGCTTTTCCTGCGCGATCTCCGAAGCAGTTTGATCGTAGTGATTACCATACCCGTTTCTATCCTTATAGGTGTGCTGTTATTAAGTCTGCTTGGACAAACCATCAACATCATGACGCTGAGCGGACTGGCGCTTGCCATAGGTATTTTGGTTGACCAGGCTACAGTTACTATTGAAAATATTCATCAGCATTTGGAGATGGGTAAAAGCAAGAAACTGGCTATTTATGATGCCTGCGAGGAGATATCCTTTCCCTTATTGCTGATATTGCTATGTATACTGGCCGTTTTTGCTCCCTCCTTTATGATGAATGGAATACCAAAGGCCATGTTTTTGCCGCTTTCATTATCTATCGGGTTAACCATGATCGTTTCTTTTATATTGGCCCAAACATTGGTGCCTATTTTAAGTAACTGGATGATAAAAGCAGAGCGCTATCAGCATTACCATCACGGAAAAGTGCATGCCCATGCAGGTGAAGCGTTGGACCGGCCCGAAGAAACCCAGGTCAATGATCATCTGAAGAGGGAACAAGAAGAACCAGAAAGGAACGACTTTTTTGAAAAGGTGAAACTTCGTTTTATGGGCATTCTTAAAAAATGGATGCCTCATAAACGGATCATCGTTCCGGTTTACCTGGTAGTAGTAATAGTGTTGGCAGGTGTTTGCTTCGTTGTTATCGGTAAGGATATGATGCCTAAACTAAACAATGGTCAGTTCCAAATACGCATAAAGGAACCTGACGGGACACGACTGGAAAGGACAGAAGATGCCCTAAAGCAAGTATTGCAGATAATTGATAAGACAGTTAATCACCATGTAGCAGTAACGTCAGGTTACGTAGGGTTAATACCCAGTAGCTATGGCACAAGTAACCTTTACATTTTTAATACAGGTACGCATGAAGCCGTATTACAGGTTAACCTGGATAAAGACTATAAAGTAAACATGGATGAGCTGAAGGATGCTTTGCGAAAAAATATTTCCTATGCGCTGCCTGATCTGCGAATAACTTTTGAGCCGATTGACATGACTGAAAAGATTATGAGCCAGGGAGCATCCACCCCGATTGAAGTGCGGGTAGCCGGAAAGGATATGGGACAAATTGAGAATTATGCCAATAAGGTGGTTGATAAAATGAAGCAGGTTAAATACCTGAGGGATGTACAGATAGTGCAGCCTCTGAAAATGCCGGTAGTAGCAATTACACTTGACAGGCTTAAAGTGGCCCAGTTTGGATTAAACGTCAGTGATATCGGACGTTCTGTAACCGCAAGCACTTCATCCAGCCGTTTTACCGAAAAAAATCAATGGCTCGATGAAAAAGCGGCTTATACCTACCAGGTGCAGGTTCAAATTCCTGAATATGTAATGAACACGATGGATGAATTAAAAGAGATCCCATTATTAAAAGGGCAAAGCACCCCTACGCTTGCTGATGTAGCTGATTTTAAAGTAATATACCAGCCGGGTGAGTACGATCGCACGGGCCCGCGCCGTTTTTTAACGGTAAGCGCCAATATTTATAAAATGGATTTGGGTACCGCGACCAATGACGTACAAAAGATATTAAAGTCTATAGGTACTCCACCCAAAGGCCTATTGGCAGAGTTAAAGGGCATGTCGAGTTTGCTGACAGACACTTTAAGCAGTTTACAAAACGGGCTTATGTTTGCTGTTCTGGTTATCTTTTTATTATTGGCGGCCAATTACCAGTCGTTTAAACTATCGCTAACAGTATTGTCTACTATTCCTGCGGTAATATTAGGTTCGTTAACCGCATTACTCCTAACGGGGTCAACACTGAACTTGCAGTCGTATATGGGAATGATCATGAGCACCGGGGTATCGGTTGCTAATGCTATACTGATCGTTACTAATGGCGAGAATCTGAGATTAGAGTTTCGAAATTCCACCCGGGCTGCAATAACAAGCGCGTCCATCAGATTAAGGCCAATATTGATGACAAGCTTTGCCATGATGGCCGGTATGATCCCCATGGCATCAGGATTAGGAGAGGCGGGCGAACAAACCGCTCCCTTAGGCCGCGCGGTTATTGGTGGTTTATTCGCTTCAACACTGGCAGCCCTGTTTATTCTTCCTATGGTATTTGCCTGGATACAGGGAAAAACAACCTATGATTCGCCCAATCTAATGCCCGAAACCTTAACTGAAATCAAACCTCTAATTGAATTACACACTCATGAAATATAAAATCATACTGCTGGCTGCTATAACCGGACTATTCGCTGCCTGCTCAGGCGACCAAAAACCGGCTGATCTAACAAATAATAAAAAACAGTCCGAAAATAAGACACAACTAAGCACTGTTGCTGAAAAAGCGCTGTCAAGCTACGCCCGTTTGCCGGGGCAGTTGGTTCCTTTTGACGAGGTTAACCTATTCCCTAAAATAAATGGATTTGTGAAGCAACTGTTTGTCGACCGCGGATCAATTGTGAAAAAGGGACAGTTACTAATGATTCTGGAGGCCCCCGAAATGGAATCACAATTACAGGCTGCCAATTCCCGTTATTTGCAGGCCCGGGAAAATGCTGTGGCCAGTAAGGAAAAATACCAGCGCTTAAAAGAAGCTGCCATGGAGCCAGGTTCAGTTTCGTCGTTGGAAATAGACAATGCTCTTTCTAAAATGAAAGCCGACGAAGCGATGGCCAGCTCTGAACGGTCAAATGTTGAGGCAGTGAGAACCATGCAAGGATATCTTAAAATTTATGCGTCTTTTGATGGCATGATCGTCCAGCGTAATGTCTCACCGGGAGCACTTGTCTCACCGGGCAAGGCGACGGACCAGCCTATGCTGATGCTGCAGGACGTACACAAAATGAGACTTGTAGTAGATATCCCCGAAAATTATGTCGACAAGGTTGATTTGAAACAACCGGTTAGTTTTATTTTTAATGCCATGCCGGGACAAGAACAAACGGCGAAGATCAGCCGCTCGGCCAACGCTTTAGGAAGCATGCGCCAGGAAGCCATTGAAATTGATGTGCTGAATAAAGACGGGCAGCTGAAACCAGGAATGTATGCCGAGGCAAAAATACCCATGTTATCCGGTGCAAAATCATTGTTGGTGCCAAATTCGGCTATTGTCCGTTCTACTGAAAGGGAGTATATCATATTGGTGAAAGATGGTAAAGCCGCCCTGGTGGATATTAAAGAAGGATTGGCCAGCCATGATTCGACCGAAGTATTTGGAAATTTAAAAGCTGGTGATCATATACTTACTACTGCAAATGATGAAATAAAAGAAGGCGCGGCCGTTAATTAATTTAATAATGTAACAATAACCTTAAATTAAATTGATAAAACAATCAATTTGACAGGTGTTAAGCATTTTTGGAATGAATTACCAATACAATACCTTAAAAATCAAAAGCTTAAGTGCACTTGCACAATGTTAAGACTATATTAAATATAAATCGTAACAAATTAGTCTTTTCCTTAGTATAATACAGATTGCTTATTGCTATAAATACTTACTTATTAAGTATTTATAGCAATTATTGCAATGTATGTCCTTGTAATCCCAATAGTCCGGGTTAATAACAATTGTTGATAATGTAAACAATATTTAAATATCATTACCAAATGTTAATCCATTGTTAACATTAAGGTAATGCAAGGTGTGCACTTTTGACCCGAAATTTAATTTAACCTTACCAAACATGAAACGAATGTTTACCAAGATTGCCGGGCCCATATTATTATCAGCCCTTTTATTTGCTGGCTTTAATAGTAAAGCACAGACAGCATCCGCACCTGCTGCAACAACGTTTGCAAATGCTGATACAAAATCAGATAAGAAATCTGATGCAATAACAACAGAAACAAAATCGGCTCCAAAACCTGCTGATGCAGATACCGCATGGAAACCTGTAAGAAGGGTGTGGGGCTATTCCTTCGGCGATTTTTATTATGCTGGCTACGCCGATAAATTAGCGAGGGGCGCTGAAACGATGTATAATGGTGTTGCTACCGGCAGGAATGCATTCCAGTTCCGTCGTATCTATTTGGGTTATGACTATGACATTACCCGCCAGTTTACTGCAGAATTGCTGTTAGCATCTGAACCAAACGCAAACACTGGTGTTAATGGTGCAACCGCTATACAAAACGGTGATAACCTTGTTGATAACAAGATGGCTTTTTTTATTAAAAATATTAACTTAAGATACAGGAACATTTTTAACGGAACAGATTTTGTGATCGGCGAAATGTCAACTCCTGGTTTTGCCCTAAATGAACCCGGCACCAACGGCCCTACATCACTATCAGAAAAAACATGGGGATATCGTTCTATAGAAAAAACGATAACTGACTTTCATAAAACCAACTCGTATGATGTTGGTGCTGCCTTACAGGGAACTTTTGATCCTAAAACAAAAAACTATGGTTATGTATTAATGGTGGGTAATAATAGCACTTCAAGCTTATTGGCTGCTGGCCCTAATAACCCCAATACAGGTTTCTTTAAAATGTTCTATGGCGATTTGTGGGGAAAATTCTTCGGTCAGAAATTGCTTGTTGACTTTTACTACGATCACGTTTTAACTGCAGGCAGCTCAACAGTAAATGTTAACACTCCTCCTGTTCCGGTTTCGGTAGGTCAGCAGTCACACAGCGTGATAAAAGGTTTTGTAGCTTATACTACCCCAAAACTTACGGTTGGTGTAGAAGCCTACTCTAATAAGATCGCCAACGGTGTAATTACGACCAATACAACATCGGCCGCTGATGCAACTGTTCAGGGAATATCTGTCTTTGTAAAAGGGGCAATTGTTAAGGATAAACTTGGTTTCTTTGCCCGTTACGATGGTTATAACCCTAACAACGATTTTGACAATGCTAATACTTATACAAAACTTACCAATTTTTCATCCTACGATCCTTACACTAAAGAGACCTTTTATACAGCCGGCTTAGATTTTACACCGACTAAAAATGTACACTTTATGCCAAATATCTGGCTGGTTAACTATAAAGATCAAAGACCATCAGCATCAGGTGGTTTAGCCGACGGCAATACAGTGGTTTACAGGTTTACCTTCTTCTTTACTTTTGGTAAATAATTCACGCACACAATCACAATCAAACAATAAACAGATCATGAAAATAATCAAAAGTTTAAAGTTAGCAGTTGTAGCAGTAGCCGCATCATGCATAACCTTGTCGGCCTCGGCCCAGGATAATACTTTATTAGGCGCAGGAGGTACATTTGTGTATCCGTTGTTTTCAAAAGTGTTTTCTGAATATGATAAAACCAACAATGTAAAAGTTAATTACCAATCAATCGGTTCAGGTGGAGGTATATTGCAATTAACCAACAAAACCGTTGATTTTGGTGAATCTGATGCTCCTTTAAACCCGGATCAAACTGCTAAATTAGGAGTTCCGGTTTTACATATACCGGTTGCTGCGGGAGCTGTTGTAATTACCTATAATATCCCTGGTGTTACTGCCGCATTAAACCTTTCGGGTAAGGATATTGCAGATATCTATTTGGGTAAAATCACCAAATGGAACAGTCCTGAAATAGCTGCGACCAATAAAGGTGTTAAGTTACCTGATATGCCTATAGTGGTTGTTCACCGTTCAGACGGTAGTGGGACATCTTTCATCTTCACAGACTATTTAACCAAAGTAAACGAGGAATGGGCTAAAAAAGTAGGTAAAGCGTCGGCAGTTAACTGGCCGGCAGGCTTAGGCGGCAAAGGCAGCGAAGGCGTTTCGGGTTTAGTTAAACAAACCCCTGGTGCTATTGCTTACGTTGAATTGATTTACGCGTTGCAAAACAAAATGACTTTTGCTAATGTTCAAAATAAATCTGGCAAATTTATTACACCATCACTTGCTACAACTACATTGGCAAGCAATGTTGAGTTGCCTGCTGATTCAAAGGTTTCTTTGACAAATACAGATAATGCTAAAGGGTATCCAATTTCAAGCTTTACCTGGGCACTTATTTATAAAGAACAAAATTATAATGGCCGCCCTGCCGAAAGGACTAAGAAAGTATTAGAATTGTTGTGGTATGTTGTTCACGATGGCCAAAAATTCTCTGCGCCATTAAATTATGCACCACTTTCAAAATCAGCAGTAAAAGTTGCCGAAAAGATATTGAAATCTGCTACCTATGATGGCAAACCAATTTTAAAATAACAAAGTTAGAAGCGTTGCTATCGTAAGATTAACGACGATTTAACCCTATTAATTACCAGCCCGGATTATTCGGGGCTGGTAATTGTTTTGAAAGAGGAAACCACAATTTTGTGAAATTATTTCCCGATTTTATCGGGGTCAGCCATAAAAACCATGGAAAATAACCAAAATGATAGTACTGCCTATTTAAAACCAGGTTCTTTGCCGATAAATAAACAGGCTGGATTAGCAAAAAATAAACGATTAAGCATATCCGACGGTCAGCTTAAATGGGAGAAAATATTTAAGGGCATACTTAGGATTATGAGTATTGTCATGCTGATCCTTGTGATAGGGATTTTGATCACCCTCATTGTACAATCGATTCCGTCCATAAAGGCATTAGGCATAAGTTATTTATGGGGAAAAGTATGGGACCCGGTTCAGAACATATATGGTGCTTACCCATTTTTAATGGGTACGTTACTAACCTCATTTACGGCATTGATCATTTCTATTCCGTTTTCATACGCCATAGCCATTTATCTTGGCGAATACAATACAAAAGGCTGGCTTTCAAACCTTTTAAAAAATACGATCGAGTTGATCGCTGCGGTACCTTCTGTCATTTATGGATTTTGGGGCATATTTGTATTGGTACCTCTTATCAGAACCTTTGAGGCAAAAATAGGTATTGCGCCCTATGGAGTGGGTATTTTTACTTCATCGCTTGTATTGGCTGTTATGATCATTCCATATGCGGCATCCCTCGGGACCTCACTGATCCGAATGGTACCTTCGCCTCTAAAGGAAGGTGCTTACGCTTTAGGTGCAACCCGTTTTGAAGTGATCCGGAGCGTAATTTTACCTTTTACCCGTACGGGTTTATTTGCAGGCGTTCTTTTGTCACTTGGTCGGGCACTGGGCGAAACAATGGCTGTAACTATGTTGATCGGTAATACCAGTGCTATAGGCAACTCCTTTAAAGAGATCTTTTTTGGACCAGGGAATACAATGGCCAGCGTTATTGCCAACGAATTTACCGAAGCAGATCATACGGTATATTTATCGGCCCTTATTGAACTTGGTTTGGTATTATTCTTTGTCACAGTGATTATCAACCTTATCGGCAAAAGGATAATCACAAAATTCACTAATAACTAACGATATGGATACACGGATAAAACTTAGAAATACCAAGAGTATTTTATTTAAATCGCTGATTGTATTTTTAGCTTTTGTTATTACCCTGCCATTAATTATAGTACTGCTTTATATTATAAAGCAGGGCGTTACGCATGTTAACTGGCATTTTTTAACTCACGTGCCCAAACCTGTTGGTGAAACAGGCGGTGGGATCGCTAATGCATTGTTAGGCAGTTTAATAATTGTAGGCCTCGCATCTGTTGTGGCTATCCCTATTGGTATACTTTCGGGTATTTACCTTAGCGAAAACCCCAAAACCCGACTGACTTATTACAGTGGTCTTTGTGTTGATGTTTTACAGGGGGTGCCATCAATAGTGGTTGGTATTGTGGTTTACTTTTGGGTGGTGAAACCTTTGGGGACATTTTCAGCCATATCCGGTAGTATCGCATTAGCTATTATGATGCTGCCTATTGTGATACGTTCAACAGAGCAAACCCTGCGTTTACTACCAGATTCGCTTAAAGAAGCTGCGTTGTCATTAGGCGTGCCTTATCATCGGGTGATCTTAAAGGTAATTGTTCCCTGTGGTTTTGCAGGAATTTTATCTGGAATTATGCTATCTATAGCGCGTATTGTTGGCGAAACTGCACCGCTATTATTTACTGCATTTGGTAACCCTTATTTATCTGCCTCTATTACTAAACCAATGGAGAGTTTGCCCCATTTGATATTTACTTACGCCACAAGCCCTTACGATGACTGGCACGACCTGGCCTGGGGAGCATCGTTTTTATTACTATTCTTTGTTTTACTCATAAACATATTAACAAAGCAGATCACAAAAAAATGGAAAGTTCAATTGTAAGCGCTGAAAATTTTAATGCATATTTTGGCGATAATCATGTTGTAAAAGATGTGAATATCAAGATAAAAAAAAATGAGGTCGTTGCAGTGATGGGCCCTTCAGGGTGCGGCAAAACAACATTTCTGCGCGGCATCAACCGGATGCACGAACTAATCCCCGGGGCTACTACAAAAGGCATAATGAAACTGGATAACGAAGATGTTTATAAAATGAACGTGATCTATGTCAGGTACAAAATAGGCATGGTGTTTCAAAGGCCTAATCCGTTTCCAAATTTGAGCATTTACGAAAATGTAATAGCCGGCTACCTGTTAAATGGCCTTAAAGTTTCAAAAGCAGATAAGGATGTCATAGTTGAAAAATCACTAACCAGCGCGGCATTGTGGAAAGAAGTAAAAGACTCGTTGCATAAGAAAGGAACATTTCTTTCTGGCGGGCAACAGCAGCGCCTATGTATTGCCAGGGCGATAGCAATGGAGCCTGAACTGATTTTATTTGATGAGCCAACTTCGGCACTCGACCCTATATCTACCTCAAGCGTTGAGAATTTGTTCCATGAGCTGAAAACTAAATATACCCTGATAATTGTGACACATAATATGCAGCAGGCCGCGCGTGTTAGCGATAGAACAGCCTTTTTTTACCTGGGCGAACTGGTGGAGTTTGATGAGACCAAAACTATGTTTACCAACCCTAAAGACAAGCGCACGCAGAATTATATTACAGGCAGGTTCAGTTAATATTGTAGTTAGAATTTAAAGTTTAATTATTTAGAATTTAAAAAATTATGACACCATTAGAAAACGAAATAAACGGGGTTAAGAAAGAGCTGGTAAACATGTGGATGCTTGTTCAGTCGCAATTGAATAAAGCAAAGGAATCCATGGTGCAATTTGACAAAGACCTGGCACGTGAAGTTTTGGTTAAAGAAAGAAGGGTAAATTCTTTTGAATTGAAGATCGATCGTGACATTGAGAATGTTTTCGCATTGTATTGCCCGGTTGCTATTGACCTGCGCTTTTTGTTAGCTGCACTAAAAATTAATACTAACCTCGAGCGTATCGGCGATATTGCATCGGGTGTGGCCCAATATGTAGTTGATTCAACGGTGAACTTCGATGCTACGGCGTTAGAAAGGACATCTATTATACGCATGTACGACGAGGCCATTAATATTTTGACTGATACACGGACTGCTTTTGAAAATGAAGATACAGCACTGGCCCGCAGCATTTTTAAAAGGGACGACGTGCTTGATGCCATAAATGACAACGCCCCCGTTACTATCGCCGAGGTGATAAAGGCTGATATCACCGGCATTAACGAAGCATTGTTTATGCTGTCCATCATCCGTAAGCTGGAGCGCATAGGCGATCAGTCTAAAAACATAGCCGAGGAGATAATTTTTTACGTCGAAGCCAAAATATTAAAGCATTCGCCTTCCCAGAAAGGTAAGCAGTAGGAGTAACAATCTCTTTTTACGTTGAAGCGAAGGGAAAATTGATTGGGTTGATTAAGTTATATAACGACTACTTAATCAACCACTCACTTAATCAACCATTCAACCAATTTTATAGGTTCTTCCCCAATTTTTCCAATATATCCTGGGGTACCTTTTGCAGGTCTAACATCAAAAAGCCATCAAGGCAATCCGCGAACTTAGGATCGATATTAAAACAGATGATCTTTGCGTTCAGGGCGATGTACTGACGCAGTAATACCGGAACTTTCATGCTCCTGGTTTCCACTTCCGATATCAGGTTATCCAGCCCTTTAAAACTATCCTCGCCCGACATTAAAAGATCTGTATCGATACTTGAAAAATCAACCTTGAATTTTTTACGGGGCTTTACGTATTGCGCCAGATCGTGGTCGAAATGGTTGCGGTTGATGTAATCCACAATAAGCGATTTAGAAAACTTCGAAAACGAATTACTGATGCTAACCGGGCCTATGAGGTAACGGTATCGCGGATTATCGATCAGGTATTTCAGGATACCTTTCCAAAGCAAGAACAATGGAAGCGGTTTTTGCTGATACTCTTTCCGGATAAACGATCGCCCTAATTCCAGACTTTTTTTCAATACCGGTGTAAACTGTTCCTTTATCTTGAACAGCTCGGCAACATAGAAACCCTTTTTGCCCAGGCTGTAAAAAATCTCGTCGCCGAGGCCAATACGGTAGGCTCCAACGATTGTTCTTGCATCAGTATCCCATATAAATAGGTGATGATAATAAATATCGTATTCGTCCAAATCGACACTTTTATTGGTGCCTTCCCCAATTTCCCTGAAAGTTAATTCCCTTAGCCTGCCTATCTCGCGTATGATACTTGGTATAGTAGAAGTGGGTGCAATAAACACCTCATAGTTTTTTTCGACCCATATCCTGTAATTCTCGCGTAGTGGTTCAACCTCCTTTTCCAATATCGCGGCATCAATTTCAGGTGCCACATCCACAGGAAGCTTCTTTATCTTAAAAATATTCCTGGGATGGAATATCTTTTTTTCTTCTTCCAAACCTGTTCCCAAAGCGTAGGTGCGTGCCCTCAAATAGCTTAGTAGTTTTGGAGCATTGTTGTAATCCGGTATATCCTCAACATTTATTGGCTTGCCAATGCGCAGCCTGATGGTATGTCCCTGTTTGTTGAATAATTCTGACGGCAGTTTGGCTGTGCGCAGTGCCGGGTGGATCATACTGAGCAGGTTAAAAAGCAGACCATTGTTGCCATGAAAGTAAATGGGTACTACGGGTACTTTTGCTTTTGCAATGATCTTGCCCACTACCGGGTGCCACAAACGATCGGTAACCTGTTGTTTTTCTACCTTAAAAGTTGATACCTCGCCGGCAGGAAATATCCCGATCGGTGTGCCACTGGCCAGCAGTTCCAGCGTGTTTTTTAACCCGCTGATGCTTGATGAATGGTCAATATTTTCAAAAGGGTTTACCGCTATAAAGTAATCGCTGAGGTTGGGTATTTTTTTCAGCAGGAAATTGGCCATCAGTTTGGCATCGGGCCTTACCATGCACAATATCTTTAGCAACACCATACCCTCAATGCCCCCATAGGGGTGGTTGGCAATGGCGATGAAACTGCCGGTTGCCGGTATATTTTTAAGTTCCCGCTCATCAAATTCAATGTCGATGCCGCAACCTTCTAAAATTGCATCAACAAACTCGGGGCCCTGCTTGGGTTGTGCCTGGGCAAACAGGTCATTTACCTGGTTTATTTTCATCACTTCCATCAGCAGGGCTGCCAGACCAGGCATTTTTAGCCTATCCAGTTTGGTTGCCCTGGCAAACTCTTCAGTGGTTATTATTTTCATTTATTATTTAAATGACTATTTGTTTTATGTTTAATAAATATCTTACAATTTATTTAATTTACTTTGATTAATCACAAGGAATGAGAGCGCGCATTAAAAAATACTTCTCTATCACTAAAAAAGAATGGAACGGAATGATCGTGCTGATTATACTGATTGCATTGATTTTGGCGGCTCCCTACGTTTATCAATCATTCGGCAAAGATAGTATAATAAATTCTAATGACTTTGATAAGGCCGTTGCAGTGCTTGATAAGGCCAAAAAATCACAGCGGAATGACTTTCCGGAAGGGGCCGATCCGCAATCATCAAACCCAGCTACTGTCTATAAAAAAGCTGCATCAGGGACAATCATCGAACTTAATACCGCCGACTCCGCACAACTCACCGGGCTGCACGGCATAGGCTCGTCCTACGCCATGCGTATCATCAGGTACCGCGACCGTTTGGGTGGATTTTATCGTAAGGAACAATTACGGGAGGTCTTCGGGCTGGATTCAACAACTTATGCCGGGTTGCAGGCGCAAGTAACCGTCGATGCATCACACATCAAAAAAATACCCATCAATAGTATCACGTTCGAGGGGCTAAGCCGCTTCCCGTACTTTAGTTATAAACAGATGAATGCCATCATACAATTTCGCGAGCAGCATGGCGATTATGAGTCCATCAGCGATATGAAAAATATTGCTATCCTTAATGCAGGAATTTTGAGTAAAATTGGGCCTTATTTACTATTTAAATGATAGAGCAGCAAATTAAATCAGCCATACGCGATATTCCCGACTTCCCGAAACCCGGTATCGTTTTTAAAGATATTACCCCAATTTTAAAGGACCCGGCCCTTTGCATCAATATAGTCGACGCATTTGTTGAACAACTAAAAGGTATCCGCATAGATGTAGTTGCGGGGGTAGAAAGCCGGGGCTTTTTATTCGGCCTCACGCTGGCTAACCGGCTGGGCGTTCCATTTGTACCGGTACGCAAGGCCGGCAAGCTGCCTTTCACCATCAAGCAGAAAGTTTACAACCTCGAATACGGCACCGCCACCATCGAAATGCATACCGACGCCTTCGAACCCGGTCAGCATGTACTGATCCATGATGACCTGCTGGCAACCGGGGGCACTGTTACCGCCGCCAGCGAACTGATCAACGAAATGGGGGGCATAGTAGCCGGTTTTTCCTTCGTGGTAGGTCTGGGTTTTCTAAATGGCAAAGAACGCATTGCACCCCTGAGCAATAACATTATTGTGCTGGCTGATTATTAAAAATTCAACAGATCTTGTTCACGTTCACCGTCACACTGAACAAAACTAAACGCGAGTAAACACCTGATTGTCAGTGTTTTATTTTTATTAACTATTAATTAAGCATTGATTATCAGCTATTTAAAAATCGGCACTTTTGTATAAACATATTTCAGGACGAGACATTTTTACCACGAAGTTCACAGAGAGTTACACAGAGGGACACAGAGGTTTTTATTATTCAAAATGTTATTTTCATGTTTTCGCAGAGGACCCTGCGTGTAGCGATACTGATTATATTTGTAGGATAGATAGCATTATGCATCTCAGGGTACTCTCTGAGAGAATCTGCGAGAACGAAAGGATTATGCGGGGGCTACCTCTTTCAGATAAGCTTCGGATGATTGTCTGAACCATGATTCATAGGATTAAAAGATTTGCAGGATTATTTTTTTCTTCCGTCAGCAGATCAGCTTCGGCCAGGAGCAGTCAGAATAAGAAAGCCACGTGCGTAGGGAAGGGCATAGCAATACTTGCTGAAGCGCAGGCAACGCGGGAACGATTAGTGGGGCAAGATTTTGCAGCCCGTGATTCTGACTGATCGTGCGCAAAGGCCAGGTGCGGCAAAGAAGCATTTCTGGTGACAAGCGCTTTTGGTTACTTTTGGCGCCCCAAAAGTGACTAAGCCCCGCGGCTAGGAGCGGAACAATGATTAATTTCAGCAAAATCTCCATGTCATGGATATAGAGCGGGACGCACGTGGTGAGGGCGCGAAAAAGAAAACTTATACGCAATGCAAGAGTTGCATGTCTGTTCAGAGAAGACCCAGTATCGGCGAAAAAAATACAAAAACACTATATTCTCCCAACGCAGAAAATTATCTTTATGTGCAATTGTAAACACCGCTAAACAATAACAAGCATGGATGTAACAATAATCAACGACGAATTAAAGTTGGAAATATTTGGCTTTTCCGGGATTGCTGCGAACAAGGACTATGCGGGAACAGCCTTTAAGTTGATGGATAAAATGTGGCAGATCGTTAAATCGAACGGTTTAAAGCATAAAGGCTTAAACATTTGGGTTTATGAGGCCGGCCACAAGGTGTTCGCCGGAGTTGAACTAGACGATGCCTCAAAAAATGGGTCCGGGCTTGAGCAGAAACAAATTTCCCTGCCCAGGCATGCTTATTACAAGCACATTGGCCCCTATAGCCTGATCAAACAAAGCGGGCAAAACATGAAAAATGAATTAGCTAACCGGGGTTTTGAAACCGGCTGGCCCTATATTGAAATATACGGGCACTGGACAAATGACGAAACTAAGCTGGAGACGGAACTGCTGATGGCTATTGATGAGCGCCGGTAAGCAGAAGCGAGTGGCCTAACAAAACCTGTCCATTTAAATTGCAATTATTTAAGATTTTGTTACGATAAACGCGCATCAAAATCCTTTTTTATATATTATATTTGCTATATGACGGGTAATTTTTTTGAAAATAAAAAGTATAATAAGCCAATATTGGAATCGGAAAATTTTTTAGTTATACCGAGCCTGGGGTCGCTTGTGGAAGGATGGCTCTTAATTGTACCGAAGAAGTTTTATTTGAATTTCAGCCAACTCCCTGAACCCGACTTCCAAGAGCTAGAAATTCTCTTTAGCCGACTTGGCGAATATTTTTTGCCTATTTTTCAAAAGGATCAATTTGTTGTTTTTGAACATGGGCCGACTTTGGAAAATTCTGTTGCTGGTTGCGGTGTCGATTATGCACACTTGCACTGGATACCTATTCATTTCGATTTATTGAAAGGTGTAAATACGTTTTTAAATCTGGATTATATCTGGCAAGTCATTCCTTCATTAAAAGGAATAGGTGATAATAATTTAAATAATGAAGATTACCTGTACTTAAGGGATCAGAAGGGGGTACATCACTTGACTTGTCAAAAAGAAATTCCGAGCCAAACATTTAGAAAAGTAATAGCTCACTATTTAAATACACCCGAAAGCTTCGACTGGAAACTAAATTTCGGAATGGAGAATATCCAATCGGTTTACGACAAATTAAAATCACAAGAGCAGTAATGAGCGAAGACCATGGAAAAAGTCATTCGCCAGAACTTCCGCCGGTAAAACCGACTGTTTCTTTCGCTCCTGCTGACCCTTTAGATGGCCGTAAGGCGGGCTCATGGAGAACTCGTTATGATGCTGAAGCATTGCCTTTTATTTGGCGGGAGGCTTATTAGAAGTTTTAACCAGCGATTTAAAAGACCCATCTCAGCTTAATTTGTTTGTATTCGGAAAAGACGAAAAATAGGTTGCTATCTTGCCCGCCTAGCAAATGGTCCATCCCTGCTGGTCGCGGCGCTCATTCCGTAGTTAAAATGGGGGATCTGTGATGAGATTTGTAATATTATCCTCTGAATATGTTAGAATTATGCCACTCAATATATTTGGCATCCGGGCGGTCAATTTCTCTTTGAGGGATAGTTAATAAGTCTTTTCCGTGATATTGATAATATTCTTTTCCATTTCGAAACTCTTCCTTTATTCTGTTGCTCACTTCAACTTTTAAGTCGGTTGTTATGGTCAAATAACCGGAATCAAAGAGTTTATGAATATCGGAACGGAGAAGAATGCCATTTGATATACTGTGCGGGCCATCTTTAGCATAAGATTGTATATATGCACTTTCTAAAACCGGTAATGTTTTTTCGCCGGTAATTGAGCATTTCCGTTGATAGCCATCGGTAACCAAAACCCTAAAGGCACCTTGCCCAATTCTGATTTTCGATAACACCGAATAGTTATATCGAAGCTCTGGTTCTCCAAACATAAATTGATTTTCAGCAGTCCGATTGTTACCTTCCAAATATTTAGGCAATAGTAATTCGACCTGGCTCCAAAGTCTATTGCCTATTTCTTCTTCAGTTGTATAAGCCTTTCCCTGAACGATGCTTTTGGCCCAATTCTCTGGCGGTTTAATCCAATCCCGCTGTTCAAAAAATATGGGGTTATTTAATACAATACAGCCAATTTGAGGGTTGAAATCTGTTTTATTGCCCCTGTAGCTTATAATCTTTCTTCTGAACTCGTCGTAAGTGTCACAGCCATTTCTGTTCCCAAAAGTTTCCCAGGCGACAGAAATAGGAAGAAAGGTATGACTGGAGAAAAACCCAACTCCGCCAATAGCATTAAGCGGGTACTTTAATTTAAAAAGAAATGGCGCATTTGGTTCTAACACCTTAAAAGCTGAATTGCCACCAGGTTGCCAAAAGTTTACATCTTCGGGATTTATTGTGCTTAAATAATTAAACCAATTGGTGTCTGTAGTACCTAAGTAAAACTTCATATGGTGAAGTTAATAATTAGATTTCAATCTTGTTGTGTATTGAGAATCGTGGTAATCTTTTAATCCTCGTTCAATCAAAAAAACACAAATTGTCTGAACTCGAATTCATTGAATTAAGCGAATTACCCGAATTCTGTTCATTCTTTAATTCTAAAAATTCAGGTTCAGACAAAAAGCAAAGTGCATGGATTAACAGCACAGTTCAGAGATTGCTTCGTACCTTGCAAGGACGGGGGGAGGAGGGTTTAGACCAACCACAACAGATACCCCACCACAGAACCCCCCAACACAATGAAAGCGCTGTTCAGCTTGCGGAATTTTAGGGTGATCAACAACCCTGCGATGGCAATTACTATGGTTCGCCAGTCGGTGATGGATGCTTTGCCCATGGTGATGCATATAGATAATATGATGGCGACCGAGGCGATATTCACCGTATCTAAAAATGCCGACATGAGCTTTGATTTCCTCAGTTTCGGGATCAAAGGATTCAAAAAGGCAACGAACAAAAAGGAAGGTAAAAATATACCGATGGTAGCAGCCGTTGCTCCCGCAAAACCCCCGATCTGCCAGCCAATAAACGTGGCGGATGAGAAAACGGGACCGGGCGTAAACTGCCCTACAGCAATGGCATCGATCAACACTTGTTTGGTTAATATGCCCGTTTTTACCAGGTCGGCATCTAAAAAGGCAAACAGCACATAACCGCTGCCATACAGTATGGAGCCGATTTTAAGAAATATCCAGAATGTTTTCCAGGTGGAGGTGTCGGCAGCCAACAAGCGGCTTTGTAAAAACAGCAGCGGTACCAGGGTGTTTGCTGCGGCCTTCCTGCTCTTCACCAGGTAGAGCAGCATGCCAATTGCGCCGGTGCCGAAAAGAACGATTATTTCGTTTACATCCATCAAGGTCATGATGGCGGCGATAACACCTAATATGCCTAACTCAACGGTTTTTAACGCTTTTTGCCCCAGCGAGATCATCAACGCAACAATTACCGAAAGAATGGCTGGT
>JANYAB010000669.1 GCA_025355225.1 Bacteroidota bacterium | reverse complement strand
AAATATCAAAGCATAGCCGCCTAAATTAAGCAAGTGGACTCCAAGGAGGAATATGGCGACGGATTTTTTCAAAAAAGGCTTAATCAGTTGTTTATAGCGCAGTGAAATTATAAAACATTTATTAATAAACAAAAAAACTTCGCTTTTTTAGTAAAAAAGATGATACATAGTCTAACTGAATCAAAAATCCAATCAACCCATCCCCTCAAAACAAGAGCAATTGATCCGGATGGTCAGTCTGCTTCTGTCTGGCTGCCATTTCACCAAAATTCGATAAGGTCACGCCTAAAAGCCGGATCCGTTTACTTTCCGGGTCCGTCGCCAAAAGCAGCTTTTTTGCAATGTCTGTTATTGTTTTAAAGTCATTGACAGGTTCCGTCAATGATTGATTACGGGTGATCTGTTTAAAATCGCTGTATTTTATTTTTAACGTGATGGTACGGCCCTTTAATTGATAATGCTGCAGGCGGTTGCAAACAGTTTGCGCTATTTTATCAAGTTCGATGTACATTTCATCAATCTCGGTCAGATCATAAGCGAAGGTATCTTCAGCACCAATAGATTTTGTTTCGCGATTTGGCTGTACCTCCCGGTCATCAATTCCACGGGCTATCAGGTAATAAAAGCGGCCAGCTTTTCCGAAATGCTTTATCATTTCTTCTTCCGGCAATCCTTTCAGGTCGGCGCCTGTGAACAGGCCCATTTTTTTCATTTTATCTGCGGTTACTTTGCCTACCCCAAAAAACTTTTCAACGGGAAGCTCTTCCATAAATGCTTCAATAGCCGATGGGCCGATAAATGTCAGCCCATCTGGCTTGTTCATATCCGATGCTATTTTGGCCACAAACTTGTTGATAGAAACCCCTGCCGAAGCTGTCAATTGCAATTCTTCTTTTATAGCTTGTTTTATCAGTTTCGCGATCTCGATGGCCGAACCTATATTTTGTTTATCCTGGGTAACATCCAAATAAGCCTCATCCAGCGAAAGCGGTTCGATCAGATCAGTGTACCGGCTGAATATTTCCCTGATTCCTTGCGATACCTCTTTATATACCGCAAAACGCGGCCTCACGAAGATCACCTCCGGGCAAAGCTGCTTGGCCTGCTTTGACGGCATGGCCGACCGTACCCCAAATTTCCTTGCCTCATAACTTGCCGTAGCCACCACTCCGCCCCTGCCCTCCGGCGATCCGCCGACAGCCAGGGGTTTGCCCCGCAGCTCCGGGTTATCCCGCTGCTCAACGGACGCGTAGAAAGCATCCATGTCGATGTGGATGATCTTGCGGTACGTAACGGATGAGGGATTTTCCATGAAGTCTTTCTGTCGGAAAACTATCTTAATAAATTCAACAAAAGTATAAAACCCGGGTGTTACAAGAAACGGGCGTAACAAATGTAACGCGTGTAACACCTGTAACACCATAATAGTTAAACAATTTAACTAAGTTTTTCTTTCTCTAAAAGTACAAAAAGATTTGGCATTACTAATTTTTTTAGCTAACTTAGCATTCAAGATTGCTCCGATCCGGATTTAATCTTTTCAGCTACATAGCTTCATCTTGTTTCTATTTTTCTGACCGAACAGGAAGCGCAAATTGAAATTTACAGCATCAACATGCCATTCCGTTAAACAAACGGTCCGGTATTCCATTATATCCGATTATTTGTGAAAATAATTGAACGCGCTCTTTGACGTATTAAACTATTGTCTGAACTATGATTTGTATATTGTCTGAACTAAGATTTATAGGATTTTCAGGATTAGTGGATTAACATGATTAATATCATCGGTTAAGACGGGAATCAAGGGAATCCTTAAATCTTACGAATCATGGTTCAGACAACAAATCATGGTTCAGACAAAAAGAGGCATCGCCTCGGCCAATATTGTATTCTAGGTTTCTTATATTTCCAAATTTAATTTAAAAAAGAGTTTTTAAGCTGATTTTCTATAGTTTTCAACATACATGGCACCTCTTTTCACCAGTGAAAACATCCTTAGGATCAACTTGAATTTTACATTATTCAATACCAGGGCATAGTCTTTGTTTTTAAGTTTACGTTCAGCGTATGCGTTTATTTCCTTGTCGTGCGTGATGGCCGTTTTGGCTGCCTGATTTAGTTCTGATTTTAGTTCTTTATTGGCCAGATGGCTTACCCGTTTTGGCTTTTTAATACTGGTTCCTGACGTGTGCCCAAACGGGACAACCCCAACATATACGCCGTATGCCCTTGCATTTGTAAAGCTGGTGAAGTTCTCTGTATAGGCTATCGTCATCCATCCATTAACTTCTCCGATCCCTTTAATGCTGGTTATGATCCGGTAATTTTGCCATATTCCCTCATCGCTTTTGATCAATTCCTTAATCTCCTGTTCGACCCTGCTGATATATTTCTTATTCTCTTTTATTTTTTCCCGGGCAACACGGATAATGGTATCGGCTTTTTTCATCTCATACATATGTTCCCGCTCTTTTATGGTGCTTTCATACCCGGCCTTTTCACGAACCAGTCTTTTACGGAACGAAAGCAGTTGCTTTAGCACTAATATGTTCTTATTCAATGGCTTGGAAGGTGTCAGTTTATCACTCTTTTCTTCACCATATCGCCCGATGCGGAAAGAATCGGCCCTGTCGCTTTTTCCTCTGACCATACCCATGGATTGTTTGATTTCCAGGCCTGGTATCCGGCAATAGGGAATCGGTTTCGATTCTAAGAATTGCAGGAACCGGTACTCATAGCCACCGGTATGTTCCATCACTACCAAGGTTCCCTGTAGATCGATACCTTTGATTTTACACCATTTTTTAAAATCGGCAAATCCTTTGGAGCAATTGTCAATCTTAACATGCAGGTTGCGTTCGGCGCAGCAGATATCGAGTGTTAATTTTGATACGTCGACACCTAAAATAACATTCCAGCTTTTCATACGTTTGTCTTTTAGTATACGTTAATAAATTGCCTTTTGCCAATTACCTTTGTTGAAGCAAAGTGAGTATTCTAGTTGGGCCTTGGGCAATCATAAAAGGCAGGGACTAATACAAAATGTAGCTCTTTAAACTAAGTAACAACGTAAGTTCACCCTGCCTTTTATAATAACGTTTTCCACAAAGTTTTTAGTTTTTAACACCCCCAGACCCCCCATTTCCAACAATAACAATAGTTATTAAAAAACTATCTTTGTTAAACCAAAGGTAACAACGGATTTTAATCCGTTGAAAAGGGAGCTGAGAAGCCAAAGAACCGTAGGTTCGGCCAATATAACAGGCATTACTTTATTCTTAGCGGGAGTAAAACGCTAACATCAAACTTTACGGCGAGACGTGAACGTGCCGAGGGTACTTAATTATTGTCGGATGTATCGTCAACGGGTTGAAACCCGTTGTTATAAAATGTTCGAGCCGATGGCTCTTTAAGAAATTAAAAATCTCTTACATCAATGGCATATTTGAAATGCAATATCTACGTAAACAAATTATTTGTAAATTTGGATAAATAACAACATAGTTATATGTTAATTGAACGTACAAAAGATGAGGTGATCATTAGGTTGCCGGCTTATGTGGATACAGAAGGCTTACAACGACTAGTAAACTTTTTGAGCTACAAGGAAGCTACCGCAAAATCTGAAGCTACCCAGGCCGAAGTTGATAAATTGGCCAAAGAAGTAAAAAAGGGCTGGTGGGCTAAAAATGGCAGCAAACACATCAAGTGAAGATTGTTGTTGATACCAATATCATTTTTAGTGGATTATTAAACACTAACAGCACAATCGGTGAATTACTGATAAACTCCAAAAAATCTTTTGAATTCTATAGTTGCAATTATATGCGCTATGAAATTCAGAAACATTGGGAAAAGCTGAAGAAAATTTCAAAACTATCTGATCAGCAATTGACTGACGCCCAATTCCACTTGTTTTCGAGATTAAAGTTCATCAATGAGGATTTGATACCAGAAACTATTTGGAAAAAAGCTTTGCATTTAACGCAAGACATTGATATCGATGATGCTGATTTTGTAGCGCTAACCCTTTATCTTAAAGGGCACCTATGGACAGGGGATAAAGAACTGTACAACGGACTTAAAAACAAACAGTTTAAAAAGGTTTTTAATACACTTGAATTAAGCAACTATTCCTCCTAATCCTGAAAGGATTTTATGTTTATCGAAAAACAACCCATTAAATTATGCGACCCCATCGGCGTCATACCAACCATGATCCCTTTTTTGATATTTTAATTTCTGATATTTAAACACTAATACATATTTACGCTAAGTCATAGAAATCCCAAAGGTCAAGACATCTCGTTTATAACTTTAATGCTACACGGGTTTCTATTTCCCAGTCATTTAAAATACTCTTCGGATTACCGCCTTCAAGTAATTTTTCCGTATTAAAATAAATTTGTTTGACCCAATCAAGTTTCATCTCCTCTCTTTTTCGTAAAAACGACAAAAAATCCGTCAATGTATCGTTTGCAATATTGAGGTTAGAATACGCCGCCGAGTAAGCTACTGCTTCAAAATGTCTAATGGTTTTTTTTTTATCGCTTTTATAAAACTTATAAAAATTTTCGGCATCATCAATTTGTGAAAGAAAATTGGAATCAACCCGATTTATAAGTGGAGTTATTGTATTTGACAATTGTTCTAATATGTTATTATCAAACTCCCACCATTGCTTATTATTAGGTGTTTTTATGTTATCCCCAAAAGATAGATTAATAAAATTAAAAGGCACATACAAAGGTTGTATGAAATAACATAGTTCAAACTGGGATTTAGCTACGCCTGATTTATTAAAATATACTCCTCTTAATAGTTCATTTACAGGCTCAATTATCATTGACTCGTTGTAAATACCCCAATAAGAGTTATTTAGTTGTGGTATTATTTCTTTCGATATTCTTGTTATTTCTGTAGTTTTCATTGTTCGAGGTCATAGAAATCAAGCATAAATAAAAAATGTTCATCCTCACCCCCAATCAAACCCAACCTCTCTCCCATTCAACCTCCACTTCTCCGGCTGTGCATTACTCATCCAATCCAAAGGCTCCCCAATAGGCTGAACTTTTGCCGCGTTGGCAAAGCACAGTTTAATAAAAGCCTTTTGTTCCGTCCCCAAAGCCTCAGGTTGTGCTGATATAAATAGCGGCGTTCCGCTTTCGGCCACCAGTTGCATCCATTGTTTGTTTTTGCCCCAGGGAATATCGTTGGTGAGGCCTACGCAATCACCATCGGTGGCATAAAAGGTGTTGTGCTGCGGTATTCTGAAACCTAAAGTATTTACTCCCATCTTCCGCGTCCTGGCCCATTCCTTACCGCTGGTATCATCTCCGATGCGATTCAGCTCAAAAACACCTGCGGATAAATGGCTCATCGTATTACAACCGATCACATATATTTCGCCTGCTGTTTCCCGTATCGAACGGTATAAATGATTGATCACTTCGGCGGTTGTGCGACTGATATCATTAAATTTCCAACCTGATGCGGTAAGGGTGTCAGTCATTTGGAAGCCCCATTTCCCCATTATATCGTAAGTGGTATAATCATGCTTCACCATCTTGTAACCCCATTGTTTATAAACGGATACATTATATTTAACACGTGCTACATTTTCTTCGATGGTGGGATCGAGTATCGGGCTCTTGGGATCGTCGCGACCGGGTATCCTGGGCAACAACAAACTGGCCTTATCATCATGTTTGGCGCATAAGGGCCTCGTCCACAGTCCCGGTTGCATACCCAGTTTCTCAATATCCATTGCCAGTTGGTGCATGTCCTTAAACTTATCATTGGGCTTGGAAAAGTCGTCCATAAAACCGCCATCGCCCGGCAGTAAGGGCGAATAGGTGGCCCATCCAGCATCAATAACCGAAAACGGGCGATTATTGCTGTCCGGCGCCAGTTCCCCCATTATAGCAGTGGTATCCCTGATCAGTTTAGCAGAGTTATTTCCGTAAGCAAAATACCAGTCGTTGATGCCATATACAGGTTGCTTTGGTAAGCGTGGTTTGTCGCACATCAGTTTACAAAAACGTTGCGCTGTAGTAAAAGGTCTTTCCGTCTCTGTACTTTTTGTGGTGATAATATCTGCAGCATACAGTTTTCGGTTTCCCAATTGCACCCCAACCCCACCCGATTGCGTATCCATTGTTAATTCGATGCTATGATTATTCACCGACCACCAGGAGATGCTGTTGCAGCCAGTTTTCACCCCAAAACAAGCCGTACTTTTATCATCATGCAACAATACATACCAGGGGTTTTTCAAACCCGCATCGGGTGTTCTCCAGGCCAGGTCGCCGTAAGAGCGTTCCCAATGATCACCCAAAATTTTTGTTGCCGGGGCTAACTTATGTTTCCATTTTAGCCGGACAGCATTCAGCGAAGTTCCCGGCGACTGAACAAATACAGATACCATTCCCGTATTGTGCTTAAGGGCGACCTGTATATTATTATAAGTATAAATGGAACCATTCGAAGATTTAAGCTGAAACCACTTCCCGTCAGATTGCGCCCGCACTTCATCCGGTGCATTCATAATTGGAACATTTCCCTGCGCTAAAGAGGTTATCCTGCTAAATAATAAGGCTGCAGCAGTGCCCGCTGATAATTTTATAAAATGCCGTCTGTGCATGGTTTGAACTAAGATTTATAAGATTTTAGGATGATAAGATTAAAGATCATTCTTTTTAAACATTTGTAATATATAAAAACTATAAATAATCCTGTAATCCTTGAATCTTATAAATCTTAGTTCAAACAAAATTTGGCTTCCTTGCAGCGACCCCGGCCCTGGCATGCAACGAAAGTCAGTGCCAAAACAAAATAATTCATTGGGATGCAGAAAATATGAAGTTAATATAACCCATTGTTGTTGTTTGAATTACCCGCCACATCTAAAGTTAGTTTATTAAATATTAATAATATGTTAATAAATAAATTAACTATTTAATGATTAAACTATTATTTTAGTATCATATTTATAAAAAACGACAATGCATTTATTACATAACTCTTGTCGCGGACTATCACAATTTATCTTAAAATAGTTTCTCTTTTTATCAAATTAATACTTAAACCCGTCGCATGAGCAAGATTATCCTTATTGATGATGAGCCTATTTTTCATAAAATAGTTCAGATGACTCTCAAAAATACCGAGCTCTCAAATCATGCCACCTATTCTTTTGATGGGGAGGTAGTGCTCGATTACCTTGAAGAGAAAAAATCAGAATCTAAATCATTACCCGACTATATCTTTATCGACCTGTATATGCCGCTTTTTAATGGCTGGGACTTTTTGAATGGGTTTCAAAGTATTTACAAGTCATTGAAAAAGAACATTAAGATTTATGTTGTTACCTCATCCGTTGACCCACGGGATATAAAGCGTTCTAAATTGTATCCTTTTGTTACCACCTTTATTTCAAAACCGGTAATGAAGGATATATTTGATAATATTAATTATGCTAATTAATACAAAAGCTTAACAATCAGCTTCTTTAAAAAAGACGCCATCCCTTTCTTCAGAGAAATCTGATTTATCGTCATTGATCTATCCTTAAAAATCTGGATTTGCCGTAAGACACGCACCCTGGTTCCATAGCTGACGCCACGGCATTTCTATGTGCTTGTTTTTCTACCGAGCTTCAACACATATGGGGTTTGTATCCTTAATTTAGCGTGAGTTCGATATAAGAATTGGGTACTAATTATATGCCCCGTGGGGGCTACCTGTTTGTAGCACAAATACGTACATATTGTCGTGCCCCGTTAGGGGCTACACAAATTCGCAAAGGGTAACCCCTAACGGGGCAAAACATAACATTGGCATTAATTCTACAAACAGGTAGCCCCATCCGGGGGCAAAGATTTTTCTTATGTAGAATTTAGGTTAATTTAATGACATCTCATACGAGCCTGTCACCTATAATTGGTTGACCATTGTCAATTTGAACCGGGTTTTTACCAGGTATTTTATATATAAAGGATTGTCAATTATTCCTCTATTATTAGCCAAATAATTACAGTTTAATAGTAATAGTGGAAAAACAGTAATAAATAACTTTATTATTTATCTAAATATTTTTTAATTTTAATATTATATCCCTAAAAATAGCCTGATTAAGCTAACATTATGTCTGTGTTAAGTTTGTTTAAAACGCGCAATTCGCATAAGCGTTTTAATATGTTTGAGGATTATTTAGTCCCTTATAGTTAATATGAAGAGGAAAATATTGTTTATTACCGGCTCAATTAACCAAACCCAGCAAATGCACCAGATAGCCCGGGAGCTGCCTGAATATGACTGCTGGTTTAGCCAGATCTTTACCGACTCCCCAATACTAAAAGCCATTATTAAACACACCACAGTTGCTGATGGTACTGTTATAGCCGGACAATTTAAAGCCAAATCTGAAAACTATTTGATGCAGCACGCATTGCAGGTTGACTATGAAGCGAAAATCAACTGCTACGACCTTGTGGTATATTGTTCGGATATGATCGTTGCCAAAAAATTACGACAAACAAAAACAATTTGGGTACAGGAGGGAATGATCGATAAATTCAGGATTTCGGGCGCCATAACACAGGCACTGAATTTACCTCCATATTTCAGTTTAGATACCTCGTTAAATGGTTCTACTAATATTTGTGATATTTATTGCGCCGCGTCCGAAGGGTATAAAAAATATTTTATTAAACGCGGAGCCGATCCCGATAAAATAATTGTAACCGGTATCCCTAATTATGATAATAGCCGCCAATTTTTGACCAACGATTTTCCTCACCATAATTATGTGATGGTAGCCACAACCGATATGAGGGAAACCTACCGTACAGAAAACAGGCCTGCGTTTATTAAAGATGCTGTGAGAATTGCTAACGGCAGGCAAATGCTGTTCAAGCTTCATCCCAATGAGAAGCGTGAACGTGCTGAAGCTGAGATCCGTAAATATGCTCCTGCCGGAACACTGATCTATTATTCAGGCAACACTAACCACATGATCGCTAATTGTTGCGAACTGATCACTCAATATTCAACGGTTGTGTACGTTGGCATCGCTTTGGGAAAAAAAGTACATTCTTACTTTAATCTCGAACAGTTAAAACAACTTGCGCCTATTCAAAACGGGGGCATGTCGGCCAAAAATATTGCACAGATATGTCGCAGTTATATTGAATATAATGGAGAAAAAAAACTTTTTTTGTCTAAATTTATATTTCGGCCTGTGGTTGCAGAGGAAAGAGAAGAACAATACGCTTAAAATTGATTTAACAAAAGAAATTTATGGCTGATAGAATTGTAATCGTTGTGCAGGCCAGGATGTCATCGAGCCGTTTACCCGGAAAAGTAATGCTGCCGGTATTGGGTAAAAGTCTGTTAAACCGAATGACGGAACGATTACAGATGATACGGCATAATGCGCAGTTAATTATAGCCACTTCTACCGAGACTACGGACGATATAATTGAAAAAGAAGCTTTTAATATTAATATTCCCTGTTACCGCGGAAGTCTCAATAATTTATTAGACAGGCACTACCAGGCCGCAAAAGAATTGAATGCAGATATAATACTTAAGATACCTTCAGATTGTCCCCTTATTGATCCGCGAATTATTGATGACGGGCTTGATTTTTATTTTAAGCATGAAGGTCGATATGATTACGTGAGCAATCTTCATCCCGCAAGTTTCCCGGATGGTAATGATGTGGAGATAATGACCATGGATTGCCTTGAAAAAACGCAGAGGGAGGCCACGCGTATTTTGGAACTTGAACATACAACACCCTATATTTGGGAAAATCCGGATAAATTCCGGATCGGTAATTATCTTTGGCGATCAGGAAAAGATTATTCTATGTCACATCGTTTTACAATAGATTACGAGGCCGATTACCTGTTTATTAAGCGTGTATTTGAAGAGTTATACTCCAAAAAAAATAATTTCTCATGCGGGGATATTTTAAACCTGTTGGAAGGTCAACCCGAAATATACCAGATTAATGCGAAATATGCAGGGGTAAACTGGTATCGTAACCATTTAAACGAATTGAAGACCATTTCGTCAGACCAAACTAAAATGACCATTAGCTGAAGAGGATTTGATAACACAAATACATTGTAAATGAATAGTGAAGTAATACATCATCCGCAATTGGAGAAAATAGCGCTAAAAGTAAGGGAACATATTATTAAAATGTCAACCGATGGGGGCTGCTTTGTCGGGGCTTCTTTATCAGCCGCAGATCTGATCGTATACCTTTATTCAAACTTCCTCAATATCAATAAAAACAATCTTGAAGACCGCGAACGTGATTACCTTTTGCTTTCCAAGGGGCATGATGTTCCGGCCCTCTACGGTACATTAGCCGAATTGGGTTTATTGGATAAAGAGCGGTTAAAAAATCATCTGTCAACAAGCGATCACATTTACTGGCACCCCAATACCCATATCCCCGGCATTGAATTTCATTCGGGCTCCCTTGGCCATTTGCCATCGGTAGCTATTGGCGTAGCCATGGATATCAAGATAAGGGGCGGCAAAAATAAAGTAGTTTGCATAATGGGCGACGGAGAACTGAACGAAGGCACCTGCTGGGAAGCTGTATTGGTGGCCAATGCTTATAAACTGGATAATTTGATCTTTGTAATAGACCGTAACCATTTCCAGGCGAATATGGCAACCGAAGACCTGATCCCTTTAGAGCCATTGCATGACAAGTTCACGGCATTTGGCGCCTCTGTAAAAAGAATTGACGGGCATAGCTTTGAAGCATTAAACGATGCATTTTCGGCTTATCCTTTTGAGACCGGAAAACTTAATGTGGTTATAGCAGATACCGTTCGTGGAAAAGGATTGCCAAGTATTGAGCGCCGTGCCGACAGATGGTTTTGCAATTTCTCTGCAACTGAAGTTGAAGACTTGCTGAAAGAACTGCATGGCGAACATTTAACTCAACTAACATCAGAAACTTTAGTAGTCAGATAATATGTCATACGAAGAATTACTTACACAAATAGCTTTATCAGACGAACGTTTCATTGTAATGACGGCGGAAAATCGTGCTTTGGTACGAAATATCCCGGCAAAATTAGGCAACCGCTTTATTGATACCGGCATTACCGAGCAAACCATGATCGGCGCCGCAGCCGGTCTTGCTTTGCGGGGACGCATACCCGTTGTGCATGCTTTAGCCTCTTTTTTATCAATGCGCGCGTTTGAGTTCGTACGCACAGATGCAGGCATTCCTAACCTTCCGGTTAAATTAAGCAGCTTTATTCCCGGCTTTTTATCCGATGGGAACGGCCCCACCCACCAGGCGCTTGAAGACATTTCGTTGATGCGCGGAATCCCTAACATGACCGTTTTTGCGCCAGCCGACGAACAGGACCTGGTAGAAATGCTGCCGCAGATATGGCAACATGCTTCACCATCGTATATGCGTATCAATACACGTAAAACTGATTATCAGCATAGTCCTTTTCAATTTGGAAAAGCCGAAGTCATTTCAAAAGGCGCAGATGTTACCATTTTAACCTACGGATTGCTTTTTGAACAGGCGTTGGTTGCAGTCGAGATATTGAAGAATGAAGGGATGTCTGTGGGACTGGTAAATATGAGAAGTTTAAAACCTGTGGACGAGCAAGCCATAATTAACGCTACTCAAAACAGCGCTTTAACCGTAACGCTTGAGGACCATTTCCTCACCGGCGGCTTATATAGCATAGTAGCTGAAGTGTTGTTGAAACATGAATTAACAGCGAAGGTATTGCCGTTTGCTTTAAACGAGCATTGGTTCAAACCTACCCTACTCCCCAACGTACTGGAGTATGAAGGCTTTACAGGAAAACAAATAGCCGAAAAAATATTAGGGTACAAAAC
>JANYAB010000647.1 GCA_025355225.1 Bacteroidota bacterium | reverse complement strand
GTAAAGGTTCAGGGTTTTGGGCTAATTACCTATACAGTAATTCATATTCAGTTGTTTTCACTAATTACATGCTATTTTTTAGGCGAAACGTCTGATTTTTGTCTGTTTATGATCAACATTCGGGTATTCACCTATAATTTTTACACTATGTAAGTTTTTATTTGAGACTACTTTTTAGTGCATTTATAAGGCTAATTTGCTTTATTACGCATTTTGTGTTTGCATTTTTGGCATCAATTGCAATCATTTAATATTGTATATTTTACACTAAGCCTGTGCATAACTTCATGACTCCGGGCCAATTTATCATTGAAAAACAAGCTAATTTCCCCTTATGCCAAAGACGAGCTTTCGGGGCTGCTGCGGGATATTGGCATAAATTGATGACAGCAGCAGATAAATACTCTTCTGCACCTTTAGAAGCATAAATTTATTGGTAGTTGGTATGAGAAAACAAATACAACATATCAGCAGAACCTAATTGACCAATCGTCGGGAAGTCACATTAAGTGAAGCATAACAACACCTTCAATTTTATGGATTGAGCTTACTTGCTTTGTTTTGTGCAAGGAGTGTGCGCCGGCGTTTAAGGTAAAGCACACGGCAATGATGCTATCATCACCAATTGTTTTAACAAAAAGGATTTTTTCATAATTTGAGTCGGATTATAACAGTTGGTACAATAGCGACGGTAGTTTTTATTTGAGACCATATTTGTATTTATACAGGTCCCTGTTTGCGTAAAACACTGCCAGGTCTATCTCCCATTTATTTTTTTTGGCAACCAACCTTTCAAATATTTCCGCCAATATATTCTCACTGGCCCCCGGTTTCAGATTTTCAAACTCCTGACAAATACCTGCCATGTCCCAATTGTCGGTAACAACTTCGCTTAGTGACAATTCAAATTTCTTTGCATCTCCAACCTGGGGCAATTTGTATAAATAAAAGAGATTAAACTCGCAGTAATCCTGCGTGTATTTACGATATTTAGCTATAATACCCCATGTTTGGGGTCTTGCCTTGTATGCGGTTTTAAAATCGTTAAACATGGCTTCATGATAAATATTGAGGGTGTCATGAATCTCCATTAACCTGTCGCAATACTCCTGGTTAGTCATCGCTACAGGCGGTTTCGTATATGCGGCGTTATAAAGGGATTTTGATTGCCCCCCGCCTACTGATGGCTGTGCTGCCGGGTGCACAACGATGCTTAGAAACATGAGCCCGGTAATAATTAAATGTGTATACTTCATTTTTAACAGGGTAAACAGTTTATAAGGGGCCGACAAGGGCCCCCCTTTTCATTGTTTCAATTTTAATTTTTTATTACAGGTTATTGCTTTTAAAAAAAGCCACTTTGGCAATTTCAATCAATTGGCGCTGTCGTGTTATGTCAGTTACATAAGCCTCAACTGTCTTTGTCAACATCCGGTATCTTTCAAAATTTACCTTATCATCTTCGCCTGCCCCCAGAATCGCAACCGGAAAAGTTTATAACGGCATAACCAGGTATAAAAAAAGAGGCAGCTTTATGAAGTTGGTTTATCAATAGTTTACAGGCATTAGTTTGTTATAAATTAACAATAATAACACCGCTTAAAAAATGTGATATAAGTAGTAATTATCGGCTCCTCCTAATTTTCAAAACATTCGTGCCATGCCTGAAACCAAAATATATAAAATCAAGGAATCGAAATGAAGATTAAAAGATTAGGTATCTTATGCCCTTAGAAATCGATAGATACATAATACATTTTAATTAGCTCGTTGTGGCTTACCCAACTTACATCGGGCCCGATGAACTAATAGTGAGATAGAATTCATAATATCACTTCTATTGAATTACCAAAAGCCAACCTTTTCCCTTTTCAACAGGTATTTCCCCGTTAATTGAAAAGTTTTGTGCTTGTTGGAAATTTTCTATGGCGGGTGCTGTAATAGTCGCTTTTTGGGGATCAATTTTTAAGGCGTTCCAGTCAATTAAAAGTTTTATATTTTTTTCTTTAGTTGACCAACTGGCAATAGCAATCATCACCTTTTTATTTTTCTTATAAACAGTAGCAAGTATATCCTTATCGCTGGTTTTAACAGGGTTGCTTTTAACCCAATATCCTATCATTTTACTGTCTTTAATACCGAAATTGTCCCATGCTTTCCAAATTGGGCGTGGATCAGCATTGTCAGACCACGGCATCCTATTGGTCATACCGTAGATCATCCCCCTCCAGGGATTACCGCCGCCCTGTAGCATTTCACCCATCAATCCAAAGGGGATACCGGAAACTTCTGTCATAAAAAAATCCGGATCATTGTGTTCGTAATCAAAATATTCACCGAACCATAAACGATTTAAATAAGGGAAGTGTTCCATATACAAATTCGCGCTATTATTAAAGCCGTCCCGTTTATTGTATTGATTGGCAGAATGAAGGTCTATAATTCCGGGATGCCCGTTTTGAGTAAGCAATCGTTTTATGCGTTTCATAGTTGTCCTGTCAAAAGCAACATCATCCAAATAAATGCCGTCTATACCTACATTGTTTACGAGCCAGTTCATCCCTTCGGCATAATAGTTATGCCAGCGGCTCATTCCGCTATTTACAATTGCGGCATCCTTTACTTCGGGCACATACCAGGCTGCTATATAATCGTTTTCTAAATGCTCCTGTAACCATGAATAGCCACCCCCTTTTCCTGTTGAATATACCTCGTGGCCAAGGCTGCGCAATGGGAATATTTCATATGCGCTATTCGATAACTCGCGCACAGTATTGTATATCTTAACCTTCAAACCCAGATTATGTGCAGAATCGATATAGCTTTTCATAGCAGCATGCACGATAAACGGATAGTTGATATAAGGATTAATAGGAGTGCCGTGGTGAATATTAATTACCGTGGCGCCAGTCGCTTTTATTGTATTAAGGTTTTCGTATTTGTGATAAAACCTGGTGCCCCATTGGCTTTTAGTATCAATTGCGTGGAATGGGGTTATTAATAAGTTAAAATTGTAATATAAAGTGTCGCCTTTTTTCATTAGGCGGGCCCCGCTATAATTGTTTATGGAAACAACATTTTGATTTTCAGCAATGTTAATACCGCCATTACCCTTATTGCCCCACGATTCCGGTAGCACTAAAGGTTTATCTAAATAAAAGTTCGTATTTAAAGGCCTGCTGTAATGCTGGTCTCGCAGCGAAAATTGCAATCCTGCGTTTACATCACCTATCCATGCCCCATCCTGGTTCTTATTTGCTACGTCCCATTTCCATTCATAGTGCTCAGGCATTTTACCGCCTTTTAAGTTCAAGCCCATCATATATTGGGCAATGTCTTTATTAAATGGGATAATCATCCGAATATCGTTTAGGTTTTGATTTTGCAATGCAATCAACCTAACACTATAATGGATAAAACCATCAAACTCAACAGAACCTTTTACTTTCATAAGCAGTTTTGGCGATTTATTGACTGCCGACCAACTTACTTTACCAGGTTCGTTTTGGATAATTGCAGGGTTACCGGCTAGCCATTTAACTGCATTGCCATCTTCTTTTATTGCCACCAATTGCATTGGTGAATTTAATACCGGTGTTGGGTTTGTGCCAATCCCTGTCATTTCTTCCGTGAAATAACTTATAATTTGAGCCGGAAGGCCATTATCGGCAATCAATAATTTTCTTCCTAAAAGTTTAATAGCACGCCCTTTAATTTTTAAAGCAATGTATGGTTTGATAACAGTATTTTTTTGACCTATCGAAGAGTTGAGCCAGGTTAGCCGCGTTTGTTTCCAGGGTTCATTAACACCCCCATCGGGTAATGTTTTGTTATTCACCACCAGGTTAACCCGTACAGAAATGGCTGTATTTCCGTTAGAAATTACTTTAACTATGCCGGCGTAAGTGCCCGAAACGATATTTTTGGGGATAGTTACCAGGCACCACATAGCCTGAATATTGCCTTTTGTTATATTAATATTTTTTTTAAATACTGTATTATCCCAATTTGTTCCGTTAGTGTTGAGACATGAGAATAAACTTGCCCGTATTACACCGCCCCTATCGCATTTAAAATCACTAAAATGCAGCTGTACATGCTGCAAATTGCTTTTAAAAGCATAAATCCCCAGTTGCCAGGAGAAATTCTCCCCTTTTGCTATGGTATCTGTGAATAATTGATCATTACCTTGAATTATCCATCTTTGCGGTAAATCAGCTACCATTTTAATGGGATACATTCTACTTTCCTGAAAAACCAGGAAAGGTTTATCCTGGTGTTCTGCCTGTATTTTTTTTACTTCTGAACCCGTAGCAATTACCTCCATCGGGTAAAAACTATTCAGTGCATTTACAGATTCGAGATAATTAACCTTAGCCGGAGTCAGCTGGTTATTTCGGATGGCGTTTAACCATGAATTATCAGGTTTATTATTCCATTTGAGATAAACAGCGTTAGGATAGTTGGATTGGGGAATTACGTGATAAGGCAGATAATAGATATAATATATACCTTTTCCAGAAACAGGCTCGAAATAAATAGTCCCTGTCTCGCGTGATAAATTAACCGCTTTTACATTCCATATTCTTTTATTGGTAGTAGAATCTACAACAATAATATCTTTTTCCGTGGGATCATCACGACGGCGCCATTCTACAATAACACTCGCTCCAATTGAAGTTTTTGTTACTTCAATTACTGCACGGTGATTTCCCAAAGAATCCGGGTTCCAGTTGTTATTCCCGGATACGTATTTCAATTGTTGGGCAAACATTGATCCAGAACCGCATACATATAAAAAACTGCCAACCAGGATAGTTTTTAGCAAAGACGAGGGTTTATTCATTGCCGGCAATTCTAATTGATTGAATTTTTCTTTTGAATTGATATAAGTCCTAAGTAGTTCAAATTGTTTTTTTGACGCCGAAGTAGCGATTGATAAAAACAACAGGTAACCTATCTAAATAATTTTCTTCATCATTTACCACTTATACACCACAAAAACTATCTCTTTGTAATCATCTTTTTCGTAAAGTATGCCGATGTTCTTTTTATCGACAGCAACCAGATCCGAATATGCACTATAATCGCCTTTATAACCTTCGGGCGCTTGGGCTACCGGATAGTTTTCCTTCCAGCTTTTCCCTTCATCAAAGCTGATGCGAAGAGTTAGATTATTCCTTCGCAAGGTATCGGCATCATTACAAACGGCCAGTATATTTTTACCCTTGTATTTACCAATAGTCAACATACTGCCCTGGCAAACCGGATCCGGCAAATGCGGATCAAAATAAACCGTATCCCATTTCTGGCCGCCATTGTTGCTGATGGCGATTATTCTTTGCCTGATGTTTCCTAACTGATAACGAATATTCAGTATCAGCCTGCTATTTGACAGTTCGGCAGCCATCACCTCGTTCCCTCCCGGCGTACTTACATCATCACTTATTTTAAAAGTCTTACCGTGATCACCGGTATAATATCCAAACGCCCTGCCATCTGCATAATGTTTTTGCGGGACACCTGCCGAATGGTTAGCGGCAATGTAAATGCGCCCTTTGTAAGTCCCCTCTGCAAATTGCATCGCATGGCCGGGTGTATTGGCATAGCTGCGCCAATCCTCGCTAAATTTATAGTCCTTATTAAATTGTGGCTGTTTGGGCTTGTGTACCTGTAAGGTAATATTGACGGGGGCCGACCAGCTTAAACCATTATCAACTGAGGTTTTGTACCATACTTCGCGCACGCCTAAACCTTGGCGTACCTTTGATTCGGATGCATTACCGGTATTATAAAAGAGGAATATCCTGCCGTTTGGATACCGGGGATCGGTCCTGTCTACCACCGGTGCTACGTTGCCCGTTTGCAAAGTATCGTTTGAAGCCACTATTTGTAATGCACCCCATGATTTGCCCTTATCGCTGCTTCGTTTCAGCACTATTTTTATATTGCCAAAATCATTGATGCCATTTATTCGCCCTTCGCAAAAAGCAAGCAGATCGCCGTTGGGAGCTTTAATAATGCCCGGTATGCGGAATGTTTTATAACCTTCTGTTCCTGAAACAAAAACCGGGACTTCCTTTGACTGTGCATAAGCAACTGTCAACCCAAAAACATTAATCAAAACATAAATAATCAGCTTTTTCATTTCTTTCAGATACTTTTTAATAATTGCATACAATACCATTCCTGGCGCGGCAGGTGAAATGGCCCCTTAAATAAATTTCCTTTTGCTGGTTGAGCAATGGTACCATCGCGATGCAGGTAACCAAACCATTCTCCATGTTTTTCGTCATGGAAATTGGTATAGGCATAATCGTGTACCATTTTATGCCATTGAGCGTATTTTCCGTACCCGGTAATGGTATAGGCCAATAGCGTAGCGATGATCGCTTCGTTATGCGGCCACCAGAATTTCATGTCCTGCCAATATTCCTGTACGGGTTTACTGTAAACATCCCGGTAATATAAAATGCCCCCATATTCGTTATCCCATCCGCGCTCCCACATATAGTCAAGCATCCGGCAGCCCAGTTTGATGAGGTGCGGATCATTATTGCGGTATTTTGCCTCGTGCAGTATAAACCATGCACCTTCTATCGCGTGACCGGGGTTAAGCGTGCGGCCGTCAACATGGTCGATAATACACCCATCCGGGGCCACTTGCTCCATTACACACCTAATATCATCCTTAACAAAATCGCGCTCAATTTCATTGATCCATTTATTTATCCATCCATCACAACGCGTATCACCTATGGTATCTCTGAGTTGCTGCGCAGTGTTAATCATGATCATTGGCACGCCAATACCTTTGGATGGCCGTGTTGACGTAAATTTTGGCGGTAATAGGTCCGGTATAGTTGCATACTCTATGCATTTGCCAAAAATTCTTCGTGCCTGTTGAGCAATTTGCTCACTGCCAATAGCTTTTGCATAAGCGGCTAAAGCCATCACTGCAAATGTTTCTGAGAAAAAATACCGGCGCTTGCGGATAGGGTTTCCGTCACGGGTTACATGGAAAAACATTTGCCCATCACTATCAAAACAATGATTGATCAAAAATTCATAGCCCAGTTTTGCTCCATCCAACCATTCCTGTTTCTTTTCAACCGTATTATATAGTGTTGCCAATAGCCAGGTGGCACGACCCTGTATCCAGACAGCCTTGTCATCATCTATCAGCGAACCATCGCGGTCGCGCATCAGCAAAAAACCGCCATGCTCGGTATCATACGACCGCGGGAACCAAAACGGCACTGTATCCTTCAATAGCTGATCCTGGTAAAACTCTCCTAATTGTTCTATTTCTTGTTCTGTATAGCTCATCTTGTTCAATAAAAGTTTTTATCATGGTGCAGTGATAGCATAAAGGTTGATGCAGGAAGTCTTGCATTATTCGCCAGATTAGCATGGGTATAAGGCTGCATGGCATACCATATCGCCTTCACTTCTGCTCCAGGCAGTATTTTCAGATAAATATTATTTTTGCTGATGGTGGCGTCCGCCGGTGTCCGTTCGCCTTTCGAATTGATCAACTCAAAGCCTGTTAAGGGTTTATTATTTCCTACGGCTAATTGGCTGTTGAAAGTTATAATGATCGCATTGCCTTTGTGAACTGCATACAATGCCCTGGGGCCATCGGCAGGTATTTGTTTTTTATAAGTATAATGTAATGCCAATAATGCCAGCCGATTGGATACTGCCTTTTTTTGTTTGTAATGCACATTTAAAGAGTCGCCCATATCCATGCTGACCGCCATGTGCAAATTCGGTATTTGCTGTTGCAATTTGTTCTCCATCTCCCTGAAACCGGGCCATGAAGGACGGCTGATACCGGATAACTGCACAAAGTGAAAAGGGAGATCGTACCCCCATTTTTGCCGCCAGCAGGTTACCATCGTTTTAAAAAGACGACTGTACAATTCACTATTGTGCGCATTACTTTCGCCCTGGTACCATAGTACCCCTTTTACCGGAAATGTGGTCAGGTCAGCTATTCCGGCTTCATAATTATAACAAGGTTCATAAGGATGCCGCTGCTTTGCAGAGCTGGCATATTTTAAATTTACATCAGCCCTGTCGCGGCACCATTGCATCATAAAGTCCGATTTTCGCCAGTTGTGCAACACATCCACCAAAATGGGATCGTGCTCCATCGTGTACCGGTCCACCCATGATTCGATGGGCGACCCGCCAACGGCTACCTCGATAAGACCGATGGGCACTCGCTCCTCCTGGTTTATTTTTTTGCCGAAATACAAGGCTATCGCCGAAAAGTCGCGGGCCGAAAGAGCATTGCTCTCCTTCCATGTACCCGAAAAATATTTTAATCGGTTTACTTTAGTTAACGTTGCGGTATCCCAGGCAATGGAGTCCGTCTCTTTTAACACGTTAAGCTTGTACAATCTAATTGCAGTATTATTCGATGCTGTTTTAATTTCTTTCTCACCTTCAGCTTCACTCTTGAGCGGGAACACCATATTAGATTGTCCTGAGCATAGCCAAATATCACCGATCATTATATTTTTGAGGGTGATAGTAGAATCTTTGCCCCTTATTACCATGTTAAAAGGACCGCCCGGCCCCATGGCGGGTAAAGTAACTTTCCAATGTCCATATTCGTCAGCGCTGGCGGTTAATTTATGTTGCCTGAAAGTTACTTCAACGATATCCCCGGTATTGGCCGTTCCATATACAGGCACCGACATCTTACGCTGCAAAACCATATCATCTGCAAATACTTCCGGAAGTTTCAACCCGCCATAATTTTTACTGATAGCATGATAAACTGTTGTTGCCAGGATAGATGCCCCTTCCTTGTCAGGATGTATGTTGTCGGCAAAAAGATCGGGGCGGGCATAAAGTGGTTCATGAAGATCGATCAAATCGATATGATTCGCCTTTGCAATTACCGGGATCAGTCTTTGTATCTGCCAGTACCAATCCCTGGTACCTGATTTAAATCGCGGGTGCCCGCTAAATATGGGCGTTAACTGGCAGATATATATTTTTATCGCCGGATTAGCTTTTTTAAAAGCATCGATCAACCAGGCGTAATCCGCTTCGAAATCATCATGGTAATTTGGCCAGTCACGCGGGTCGGTGTCATTTAAGCCGAGATGAATAATGGCGATGTCAGGTGCAAAAGTGATCGCGTCAGCAAATTCGAGTGTTTTATAATAAGGGTTGTGCCCCTTTTTCAATAAGGTAGCACCGCTATGCCCAAAATTTCTAACATTATAATTGGCCCCCAATAATAACTGTAATTTAGCAGGATAACACTCCTGCTCCCTGTTTTCGAGGCCCAAACCGTAAGTAACAGAATTACCAATACAAGCTACCTTTAGCCCCTTATGCTGCGCATGCAGGCACAAGTTCATTAGCAAAAAAATAAGCAATGCTGATAGGAAGGAAAATGTCTGCTTGTTATTCATTTGATCAGATAATTTAAACCTCCGCAAAATCATTATCCTTTGGGCGCAGAAAGTAGAGCTGCAGAATCAAAGCCAGCAAAACGATACCGGCCAGCATCGCGAAATCTTTACCAAGGTTACCGGCATCGGATGATTTGCCCATTAAGCCTGTGATCAATGCTCCGGCAAATACCCCGGTCATATTCATCAATCCGTAGGCGGTCGCCCTGTATTTAGCGGAAACAAACTGGCAAAGGATAGGCATATTATTGGCATCAAACATGCCATAACCTATACCGAAACAAAGCGCCGCGCCGATAATAGAAAAAAGCGTGTGGCCAAATCCGATCAGCAATAATGACGGGATAGTTAACGCCATGCCGATTGCGCTAGTGTATACCCGCCCCATGATATTTTTTTGCACCCATTTATCCGACAAAACACCACCGATAATCACGCCCAGGAATGACGAAGCAGCAATGGTGATAGTTGAGATGGGTCCTGCCTGGGCCATAAGTATTTTCAGGTCCTGGGCAAAAAGCGTTGGCAGCCAGTTCTTGCATGCCCAGCCGGGCAGGCTCACCACAGCAAAGTAAAAAAGTATAACCCAGAACGCGATATTGCTAAATAAAAGCACCAGTCCTTTGAATATCCCGGATGGCTCTTTCACCTGCGGACTAACAAATGATTTTATTTCTTCTGATTTCCCTTTTTCTTTCAGGAATAAGATCAGTATCAATGAATAGAAAATGCCAATTATGCCAAAAGACTGAAAAGTGGTTTGCCACGAAAAGGCAGCGGCAACTGTTGCGCCAAAGCCGCCTAATCCCTGGCCTACGTAAAACCCCGTCATGTGGATACCGATAGCGAGCGACCTGGTCCTGGACGAATGTACATCGGCAATTAATGATAGACCTGCCGGGATATACAATGCTTCGCTGATCCCCATGATGGCCCTTAACCAGTAAATTTGACTAAAGGTGGTGGCAAAACCCATTGCAAAGGTTACTCCTGACCAAACGAATAAGCTAAAAACGATGAGCCATTTGCGGTTAAATTTATCGGCAAATATCCCTGAAACAGGACTCATGAAACCGTATATCCAAAGGAAAATGGCCATTAAATACCCAAAGTTGGTAGCCGTCCGCAACTCTGCTATGTCCATTTGCATGGCAGGCCGCATCACCGAAAGCATTTGTCTGTCCATGTAGTTCAGCAATGCCACCCCCCATAACAGGCCGACTAAAATCCAGGGATAACTTTTTGATTGTGCCATCTTTATCTATTCAATTTCCCCATCGATATATTGGGTGTACGGGTGCCCGGCTTTATTTCGCCACCGGGTATAAAAATCTCGTGTCCCCATAACACAGCAGTAGTGGTTACCTGTCCATAAAAAGGCAGCTCGCCGATCTTCTTCCAGGTGTTTGTTAAAGTATTATACTGATAAACGTCTTTACTAAATCCGGGATGATTGTTTAATAAGGCTAACTTTTCTTTATTAGCCTGTTTCTTTTCGGCATCATCTTTACTGTTGGCAATTATGGCGTTCCAGGTTTCTATTTTATGAAACTGGTCGCCCTTATCACCACCAATTAGTATGATCTCGCCATCACCATTGGCTACAGCAGTAACTGCTGAAATGGTAGTTGTATTAACCCCATCCCCAACATTATTCAGACTGGTCCATTTTTTATATTTCGGGTCATAACAAAAGGTGGTATTATGCAAAGTACTGATTCCAGTTGGTGTACTGCTGCGGCCCCCAATTATATAAATACAAGCGTGTTTTCCGTTCGATTGTGTAACCGCCACCGAATGCGACATAGCAATTGGCACCGGGGGTAAAGACAACCACTCTGCTTTTGTATGATCCAGGTTGAGCATAAAAAATTTATCCGAAGGCCTGCCATTACTTTCGCCACCGGCAAGGTAGATCACATTACCGATACTGGTCATACAAGCATTAGCCACCGGGACCGGTAATGATGGAAGTTGTTTAAACCCCACATCGTTTTTTTCAGCATCCCAGCGCATCATAAAAACATCTTTGCTGCTGTTAGCCTTCTCAG
>JANYAB010000645.1 GCA_025355225.1 Bacteroidota bacterium | reverse complement strand
TCGGCACCTACGGAACTTCCATCGGTAGTCAAACGCAGCGCCGCAGGTTTACCAGAAGTATATATTTCATCAACGATTACCTGCTTACCATTTTTTCTTCCCACAGCCTTTAATATGCCGGGTTGATAAGTAACATCCCATGATAAGTGCAGGTCGGCAGTGGTTATACCTACATAAGGCCTTGCATATTTATTCCATGCTCCTGAATTGCCCTGTCTTGGGAATTCCTGCATTTTTATGCCGTACGATTTTCCACTTACAAAAAGCTCAACGGTATCGCAATTAGTATAGGCCAGTACAGGTATGATCTGCCCTTCGCGTCCTGGCCAGTTCCAGTGTGGAAATAGGTGCAGCACCGGTTTATTCGTCCATTGGCTTTGATAAAAATAATAGCCATCCTTTGGTCTGTTAGTCATATCGATCTGACCCGAGGACGATCCTTTTCCCGGCCACCTTGCCTCACCCAGGTAATCAATCCCTGTCCACATAAAGTCGCCGATCACATAATCATGAACCGCCACAAATTTCCACAATTGCTCAGCCTGTATCATACCTGATAAGTAATTTGCCTGCACTCTGTTCAAATCCGTTCCTAATGAATACACCGGAGCGTTTCGTACGGGAGAGCTTTCTGTACCTATCATTTTCCAGTTGGCGTGATCGTGACGGTCAAGAGCATAGTATAGTTCCCGCCGTTCGTGCCAGCGGTCAACGTAATTATAACCTACAATATCCTCCGCCTCCATAAACTCCAATTTGGTTGAGCCATTATCCGCGGCGATGTCGTCGTTGGCCGTAGTAACAGGTCTGGTTGGATCTTCACGATGGTAAGTTGCCAGCAAGCCCTTAAGCAATTCAACACCTTTATCGCTGGTCTGGTCAGGGATCTCGTTCCCGGCGCTCCATATTACTATCGAGGGGTGGTTACGATCGCGATGTATTTGATCAACCACATCCCTTTGCTCCCATTCATCAAAATACAAGTGATAATCGTTTAGTACTTTCTTACTCTCCCATACATCAAAAGCCTCATCCATTACTAGGAAACCCATTTTATCACACAGGTCCAAAAACTCAGCCGCAACCGGGTTGTGCGAAGTTCGTATGGCATTGCAGCCCATCCCTTTTAAAAGCTTTAATCGTTCCTCCCATATCTTTATGGGCACCGCCGCGCCAACGCAGCCGCCATCGTGATGCAGGCATACCCCGTTCATTTTTACTCTTTTGCCATTAAGCATAAAACCATTTAAAGCACTGTATTCGAGTTTACGGATACCGAATGTACTTTCAAATTCGTCAATAACTTTTTTGCCAGATTGAATTATGGAATGCAACCTATAAAGGTGCGGCCCGTCAACAGACCATAAGGCTGGCGAAACAATTGTTATTTGCTGCACCGGTTCGTCTGACGCGTTAGCAGCCAGTGAAAACGGGGTTTTGCCGGAGGCAACTTCGTGACCGTTTTCATCAATTACCGTCGATATCAAAGTAGCGTTTTTTACGTCCTGCCCGGTGTTTTCAATTTTTGTTTTTACAGATACCGTGGCTGAAGCGGCGCTAATATCAGGTGTTGTAATATAAGTGCCCCATTGAGCAATATGCAATTGGTTGGTAATATTAAGCCATACGTGCCTATATATCCCCGAACCGGAATACCACCTGGAATTGGGCTGCTTGGAGTTATCAACCTTTACAGCAAGGGTGTTTTTACCTTTTGTAAGATAAGGGGTAAGATCATAAACAAAACTGATATAACCATTGGGCCGCTTACCAAGTGAGTGCCCATTGATCCACACTTCACTGTTCATATAAACACCGTCAAATTGTATGCTGATTTGCTTGCCCTTGACCGATGGAGGCAATACAAATTGCTTACGGTACCAGCCCATTCCAGTAGGCAGATAACCACCGCCACCGCCAGTTGGCTCATCCTTTTTGAATTCTCCCTCAATGCTCCAATCATGCGGCAGATCTAACAATCGCCAAGAATTATCATTAAAATTAATGTCGGATGCCGCTTTATCATCACCTAAAAAAAACTTCCAATTGCGGTCCATTAACAGGTGGTAACGGGCCGGTGGATTTTTTGCATAAGTGACGTTGCAAATTAATACAGCCAACAGGGAGATAATAAAAGTCTTTTTCATGATCAATTAGTCAGGGTTCGAGGGTTACGGATTCAACTTCAAAGCCAAAAGGTTTATTATACAGATCGGAGGTCAAATTATTCCCCGCCGTAACTTCAAGCTTATCTAATTTCGAGATATTAAGCCCATTGAATGAAGAGGCTTTAAACCATAGCGGTAAGAAACCGGGATACGGTCGGGGCAATAACAGGCTGGAATCGGGTTTGAATGAACTGAGCGGTATTTCGATATTTTTAAATTGATCGGTCAGATCAACGGAAGCCGAATAAGTTGAGGCATCGGAATTGGTCAAAGCCACCCGTAGTTTGCCGGATTGCCCGCTTTGCATACGCGCCCTTATAACCACTTTACTGAACGAAGACACTTCCGGCAACCGATACTTTATCTTATCCCCAACATATAACTGGAACCCCATTACCTGACCCTGCTTTATAGCCGGCGATGAAGTTCTGAAAGTCAATTGCCCGGTTTCTTCACCGCTTGTAAACTGTGCGCCACCATTACGAATAAAAACAGGGAAATAGGTGTTAGTACGCCCTCTATCGGTCGTAGCGTTAAATAAACTAAGCTTTCCGTTAGGTGCAGCTATAAAGGTTTGCCAGGTTTCGTTATGAATATTATCCCAGGCAGATGGATCGTCCTCGTTTCCTCCCGGAAAGGAAAAATATTTATCCCCGTCCCCGATCATAATGCGGTAGGTTAATATACCCGCAGTAACTTGTGCCGCGGGTATTATGGCACCATAATCATAAAGAGTTGATTTTTCTATAGGAATGGAAACGGGAGGGCCGAAGGCCCGGTTTACCAACAAGGTAACTTTAGCGTCTGCCCCGATATTGATAATTTTAGCATTAACAGCAAACGCCTTGCCTGCACTTACTTCATTTATAGGACTATAGCTAACATAGGGTTCTTTGCTAAAAGGTTGCGGGGCAACAAACTCTTTTATGCCGATATTGCCGGTCATTTTTTCACCTGTCCATTTATCTGCTCCCTTACCCTTTTTTACTAATAAGTAGGTGCCGGGTTTGATAGTAAATGAACCATTGGCAGCGGTTGTTTGGTAACTATTATTTTGATTAGCTCCTTTTATAACAAAGTCACCAGCAATGTCGGGAAGGTTGATTTGCATGGGCTGTTCATGCCATTCCATATGGACAGCCTCCCTTGATGGCGATGGCCTTTCGAACGGATCGCGAACGGTAATGGCGTCGGGCATTACTTCCAGGCGCCAAACTCCGTTTTCCAGTTTATCCATAAAATAAGCACCGGTTCCTTTATACCCAACAAGGGCCGAGCTGCCTACCCCGGCGATGTGCTGCAGTTTTGCGGTTTCAACAGGTGCAGTTGCGGTAGTTCCTGAATAATAAAACTCCTTTGCGGTGTTCATTTCGCTGAGGGATTGATTGTAGCTTACGTGATATGCATCAAAGACACTATCAGCCGGGTAGGTGCCATAATCCTTATTTCGCGGCAGCAAATGGAATACCCGGTTGGCAATTAAAAAACTGATTGCTTTTGCCGGCGTGTAAGCCAGGTTGAGGTAATGGGTTTGATATTCCGTATTTCCATAGGCAGTAGCCAGGGGATCGTAGGCAAACTGGGTGACCCATTGAAAGCCCGCCAGTTTATAACTCCGGGCTACAGCCGGATACATGCACGATTGCAGTACATCGGCAGCATCAAATTCGTACACCATGCGGGCTTTGTTCCTGAACTCCGGAATGGTATCAAAGGGAATCTTATACTGATCAACATTGGGCAGGAAATTGCCTTTTTGTTCATGCCCTGCGACAAGCCCGGTAGGGTACCATTGAAAGCTGAACCCATTAACCGTTGATTTGGCAACAGCATCCGCATAGTAGGGCGACTGGCTGATATTATAAAAAAGAGGCTTGCTCCAACCTGTGCTCCGCGCAGCGGCAGCGAGGCGGTTGATATAAGTGGTGACACCATCTTTGGGCCCGCTGTGGCTGGGTTCATTGTTCAGTTCCGCAGCTATAATATCCGGTTCATCCCGGTAGGTTAGTTTTGTATAAGGATTGACATGCTGTAATAATTGTTTCAAATAATTCTCCTGTGCAAGGATTGCATTTTCATTTACTGTGGCCTGCCCCTTGTTGTATTTTGATGAAAACCCGTCGGTCTTTTCATCCCTTTGCGGGTAGCCATTGCCCCAAAAGGCAATAGGAGTGATAATGATCTTGATGTTACGCTGTTTTAATCGATAAATAAGATAATCAAACAGTTTTAGATGTTCATTTTGCAACAGGTTGCCTGTTGTATCTGTTATCTCGGTATCCCAGATATGCACCCTGAAGGCATCAACCCCCATCCTTGCCAAATGGTAAACATCGGCATCAATTTCCTTTTCAACATCCAGGTTAAGTGCTTTTACCGAGCGGTAACCATATGCAAATGGTACAGTATAATTCACCCCAAAAAGATAAACTTCGGAGTGGTCTTTTTGCCACCGGATCCGTCCCTGTGGATCAACATAAATTGCATTTTTATTTGCCTGCGCCATTGAAGGCAGGTACATCATTACGATAGCTGAAAATAGAACGAATATGATAGAAAGTCGCTTCATAGGATCAAGTGGTTTCGTTGGTTTATATTTATTGAATTAAAATCTTTGGGGATAGAAATTAATTCAATTTATGGTTATAGATCAAATATAAAAAGGAGAATTGATAAAATGTATATTTAACAGTTATTTTACAAAACAAAATGTTTATGAGTAAATTTTATAGCGATGGGTTTGAAACCCATCGCTATGTTTGCAGGAAATCCAACTTTTAAAATATAATATTATGAAAATCAAGCGAGTGCTTTTCACACTGTTATTGCCAATACTACTCTGTGCAATGGTACAGGATAATGAGCCAAAGGAGATCCTGCTTTGGCCAAATGGGGCACCCGGGTCAGCCGGAAAAACCGATGCAGAAAGTGTACGGATTACGGATCAGGACGACCATGTGATCACCAACATTCACAAACCTTCTATTACTCCTTATTTGCCATCAGCGGAAAAAAATACATGCGCGGCCATTATCGTTATCCCGGGAGGAGGCCATAGCGAATTGTGGATCACGCACGAAGGGTATAACCCGGCAAAATGGTTCCGGGATCAGGGTATTGCTACATTTATTTTGAAGTACAGGCTTGCCCGCCAAAAAAACTCAACTTATACCGTTGATAGGGATGAACTTGCCGATATTCAGCGTGCCATCAGGCTGGTAAGAAGCAGGGCTAAGGAGTGGCACCTGGATACCGCTAAAATTGGTGTAATGGGGTTTTCAGCGGGAGGCGAACTGGCGGCACTTGCAGCCATGCGGTTTAATCAAAGCGACCCGCGTGCAGCAGATCCTATAGACCGTGAAAATGATAAGCCGGATTTCCAGGTATTGATATATCCGGGTAATATCAGCAGGCTCGAAGTATCCAAAAGCTCACCACCGGTTTTCATTGCCGGCGGATATAAAGATCGGCCGGAGATATCTGAAGGTATTGCAGAGTTATACCTCAAATACAAAAAAGCGCAGATACCCGCTGAATTGCATATTTATGCAAATGTGGGACATGGCTTTGGTATCAGATCAACCAATACCGGTGCAGTTGCAGAATGGCCGCAGGAGGTGAAGCTTTGGCTGGGGGATATTGGAGTTTTGAAGGTTACCAGCAAATAACTTTTAGCCGGAACAAAATGGGAAGCTCGAAAATGGAGATTTTTCCGGCTTTTAGCGGGGACTGCATTAAAAGCATTGCGCTGACCTCGTGTTATGGATTATATATGATGAATAGCGGACGGAAGATAGTTAAACCTACTTTGGTGTAGACCATATATCAGCTGATTTTTTTATTTTCAATAGCGTTGAACTCTTGTATCGACGGATCATTGTTTAGTTCAACGACTTCGAAAATATGATTAGGGAGTTTTGACAGCTTTGTAAATTCCAGATATTCCGCTACAGCATCTTTATCAATTTTAATTTTTCAACCTCCTGCCCAATGACGATCTTTTCCATCTTTTTTAATGCCTGAAATCCAAAATTAATCACCACTCATACGCTCCAAATAGTTACCGCTGCTTTGTCTTTCGCCTTTTAAAAAAGCTAATCCGTTAAAATAAATAGTTCCCGCCGATCTCGAAAAAAAGGCCTTTCCAATCCATGCTGGGCCGTTATCATTATAATCTGTTTTTAACTCCACGTACATCAATCTTGATTGCATATTTTTTAAATTAATTCCTTCCGCATCACATAATCATTCATCCAGTAAGGCCCAATAGGGATGTCTTCTTCATAGGCTATTTTAAAGCCCATCTTTTCATAAAAGCTTTTTGCCTTATTGTATCTGTTTACATTAAGGTCCAGGGTGTGTTTCATAGCTTCCCGTGTTTTCTGAGCTACTTCATCGATCAGTATTTTCCCGTATCCTTTGCCCTGTGTTTCGGGCAGGCAATATAACTTGTGCAGCTTATAAATTTCGGGGTCTTCATCGCGCGGAGAATAAGCCGCAAATGCAACGGGGTCGTCGCCCTCAATTAGCAAAAGATAAGTTTGCGTATTATTTTGTAGCTGGGAACTAATCTTTTCAACCGAGTAAATATCATCCAGCATAAAGTTGATCTGCTCTTTTTCCAATATGGGTGAATAGGTTGCCCACCAGGTTTTTTCGGCTATTTGCCGGATGGTTTCAACATCGTTTGTGGTCGCTTGCCGGATAGTAAACATTTCCAAATATATCAGATCAACTTTATAGAAGCAACCTCTCGAGTCCGTAATTATCTACAATATTGATTCTTAATTTATTAGCATCAATTTATCCTCAATCCTCTGTTCCCAGATCGTCCATTATCTGTTTAAGTTCTTTTAAATATTTGCCATACAGCCAGCGAACATACCACTCTATGTAAAAATAGGTCGCTATGAAAAAAATCAGCACAATGAAAAAAATTAACAACAACATCAACGGCGAAAACATGATATTAGCAGTTAAGATATGTTGCATATGATTAGATGCTATTCCGCTGCAAACCAAGCCGAACGCTATCAGTATCATCAGCGGTGTAATGCAAAAATTAAATGCCTTATACAACTCGATATTTAACTCCAGCTCGTAGGCTACTTTATAAACACTGTTTTTCATATTGAGATCATAGCGTCCGATTGATTTATAAAACACATAAAACCTGGTGATATAATAACCGTTAAGCATCAACAAGGCAAACAATAATATACAGGTTGTATTAAAGAAAAATACATTTTGCTGAAGGCCAAACAAAACCCCAAACATCGCGATATAAAGTATCACCGTCGCTATAAATTCAATCTTCATATTTCTGCGGATCTTTCCAACAGCCGAAGATGTTTTCCCAGGCATCGCGGCATCGGCAGGCAAATGCATGCCTCCGGGCTCATCTTTGCTCCAGGCGTCTTTTAAATCATCAATATTCATAATTCATCTCTTTAATTATTTCCTTCAATTTATTTTTCACACGGCTTAGCCTTACCCGTAAGTTCACTTGTGTGATACCTAAACTGGCAGCAATTTCTTCATACGGCCGATCTTCCATATATAAAAACAGCAATGCTTTTTCTACCTTATTCAGTTGTCGCATAGCTTTATAGAATATAGCCAGTTGCTCCTCTTGTTCACCACCGATACCAAACTCTTGCGGATGGTCAAAGTTGTGAGGTAGTTGTTCACTATCGGGCCGTCGTTTTTGCTTTTTAAAAAATA
>JANYAB010000633.1 GCA_025355225.1 Bacteroidota bacterium | reverse complement strand
CTGGCTTACCTGTATCTGCTGCGATACCAGCTTAAGGTAGTTATCATCTATATTAGTTTCGGGTAAATAGAAATCGGCTTTTATCCTTAAAAATTTAACCACATCAAGAATGCTTTCTCCCAATGCCTGCTGGGCCGCCCTATAGGGCCTGATAATGAAGAAAACCAGGCTGAACAGCATATACCATATGCCACCTGCCAAAACTATTAACCCATACCTTAATATTTCATCCGGTTTCAGGGCCCGGTCTATCATAAATATCATCATCAGCAATGCAGCTGTGCCGATAGATGCCGTACGGTTTCCATAAACCGTCAGCATAGAAAACAAAAAGGAGAAAACAGTAACCTCAATTCCTAATGTAACCGGGTTTAACCGGGCAAAGCCTGTGGCTATTGCCACTAAAAAAATGCATAAATTACATACGGCCATGGCATTACGCTTATGAATGACAGGTCCGGGTATATCCACAACGGAAACACACAGAGCGCCCAATGATAGGGTAAGGCCAATTTCGAATTTGCCGAATTGGGTCAGGATCAGCGAGGGCAATAAGATTCCAAGGGTCATCCTCAAACCATCAGAAAAATACTGGCTGTAAAAAAATCTTTTGACTTCTCTTGAATGGAAGTTCATAGTAGTTTTCCGTATGAAATGTTGGGTAGCAAATTTACAAAAATTAAATGTTAGCGGCATCTTTTAGCAATTATTGCATTAATATTGAATTTAAATTATTAAATATTTAGTTTTTGATGGAATTTAGCGTTAGGATAATTAAATTCACGCCGGTATTTGAAATATAAGCCAGATCATTCATTTTTTATATTAAACCATATGTCCTCAACGTTAAAACTCAGCCATAGAGAAACAACTTTTAACCAGGAAGTTGTAACCCGTTTTGAGTTGTATAACAGTTTATTTCAAACGCTGCCTTTTTACCAGGTAAAAGATACCGGCATTTTGCTGCCATTTTTTAGTTCGCACTGCGAGAAAGGTACTGCAGCGCAATTGTCGCCCACGGAAATAATAGAGTCATTCTTCAAAAAATATGTCCCCGGTATTGATCACCAGGAGCAGATCAACCGGATGTTCCGTTTTATCCAGTACATAGAAAGGCAGGTGGTTTTGTTTGATGCCATTGAGGACTCTTCTTTTAATAAGATTGGCCGAACGGATGATAGCGGTTCATTGCAAAGCCTGTTGCAGTTAGCGGCGCAAAGCGACAAGGTAAGGGATGATATCAGCGAGAAATTGAAAAACTTTTCTCTGCGGCTGGTGCTTACCGCGCATCCAACACAGTTTTATCCTGGCACCGTGCTGGGTATAATGACCGATCTGATAGAGGCATTGAAGGTAAATGACCTGAATAATATTGATGTACTGTTGCAGCAATTGGGGAAAACTCCATTTTTCAACAAAACATCGCCCACCCCGGTGGATGAGGCGACAAGCCTGGTTTGGTTTTTGGAAAATACTTTTTATCATGCAGTATCTGCCATTCAATCAAAGCTCGAAGAGGAATTTGATATTGATTATGCCCATGATCACCAGGTTTTGGAACTTGGTTTTTGGCCCGGTGGCGACAGAGATGGCAATCCGAATGTAAATACCGAAACAACCAACTCGGTTGCTAGTCTTTTAAGGCAAATGATATTTCGCTGTTATTACAGGGATTTCAGGATATTAAAACGCCGTATTACCTTCAGGGGCATCGAGAAAACCATATCAAGGCTCGAAAAGTTGTTGTATCAAAATGCTTTCAACAACCAAACAAACCCAAAGGACCTGCAAAGCGAACTATTATCGTTGCTTAATTCTGTTAAACAAACATTGATTACCGATCATGGCAGTTTGTTCGTGAATATAGTTGACGGCCTTATACAAAAAGTGCGGTTGTTTGGATGTTATTTCGCTACGCTTGATATCAGGCAGGACAGCCGGGTATTGCGAGGTGTTTTTAATTATTGTACACAGCAGGCACAAATAAAATCGGGTTTAGGTAAGGGGTTTGATACCCTGAGCGAAGAAGATAAACTGAAAGCGATTCCTTTTAACGAGGCTGATTTTCATTGTCCGGATGATGCCGATGATATGACCAAAGATACTTTGAATACAATAAGGCTAATGCAGCAGATACAGTATTCAAATGGTGAAAAAGCCTGTGAACGGTTTATAATCAGTAATTGCCAGGTTTCATCCGATATTTTGCAGCTGATCAACCTGTTTTTATGGAGCGGCTGGCGGAAGGAAAGCCTGAATGTAGATTTTATGCCGTTATTCGAAACGGTAAATGACTTGTCGAGCGCTGCACAGGTGATGGAAAGTTTGTACGTTCATCCGTTTTATAAGGAGCATTTGAAAATGCGCGGTAATCGCCAGTCCATTATGCTTGGTTTTTCTGACAGCACCAAAGATGGTGGTTATTTAATGGCCAATTGGTCCATATACAAAGCCAAAGTGGAATTAACAGCGATGGCCCGGAAATATGGAATTGACCTTGCCTTTTTTGACGGGCGGGGAGGTCCTCCGGCACGCGGCGGCGGTAAAACCCATCGCTTTTATGCATCCATGGGTAGCGAGATAGCTAACGAACACATACAATTAACAATACAGGGCCAAACGGTAAGCTCACAATATGGCTCTGTTGAAACGGCCCGGTTTAATGTAGAACAATTGATCAATGCGGGAATTGTTTCGGCTTTAAATCCCAATAAAAATGATGTACTGAATAAGAGAAGTAAGGATTTGATCTCCGAAATGGCAGATGAAAGCTATAAATTATTCATGGCCCTAAGGCAGCACCCTCTATTTGTGGAATACCTTGAAAAATTCAGCCCGCTTAAATTACTCTCAAAGATAAACATCAGCAGCAGGCCAACTAAACGAAACGTAGGTGCGCAGCTTAAACTCGAGGATCTGAGAGCCATCAGCTTTGTAACCTCCTGGAGCCAGCTGAAACAAAATATTCCCGGGTTTTACGGGGTGGGGACTGCCTTGAAAAAAATGAAGGATGACGGCAGTTGGGAAGAAGTGAAAGCTTTATATGACCAGTCGGGATTTTTCAAAACCATGCTGGATAATTGTATGATGTCTATGTCGAAGTCCGATTTTCGGGTTACGGCATACCTTGAACAAGATAAAAAATTCGCAGACTTCTGGCGAATGCTGAGAGACGAATTTGACTTGACAAAGACCATGCTGCTTGAATTAACCGGGAGTGAAGTATTGATGCAGGAATATCCCGTAGAAAGGCGGTCGATTGCCATACGCGAGCGGATAGTATTGCCGTTGGTTATCGTACAGCATTATGCGTTGCAGTGCCTTAACAGGAATGACCACGAAGAGTTGAATGATATTTATAATAAGCTGGTGATTCGTACAGTTTATGGTATAGTTAACGCGGGGCGGAATTTGGCGTAGTGGATGGTGATTATGTAGAGACGCAATGTTTTGCGTCTCCGGTATGCAAGTCATTCATGTAAACTGACTTTTGTTTTAAACAGTTTGAGACGCAATGCATTGCGTCTCTACGATAAAATCATTTTTAAACGTGTCCAATTCAAAATAAAATAACAGACCAAAGATGTTTACTATAGATGCCCATTTAGATTTAAGCATGAATGCGCTTGAATGGAACCGCGATCTGCGCAAGCCGATATCCGAAATAAATGAGCGGGAGATGGGTTTGACTGATACACCTGACCGTGGAAAAGGCGTAGTATCCCTACCCGAATTACGAAAAGGAAATATTGGACTGGTAGTAGCCACCCAGATTGGCAGGTATGTAGCCCCCGGAAACCCTTTACCGGGATGGCATTCACCAGAACAGGCCTGGGCGCAAACACAAGGCCAACTGGCTTGGTACAAGGCGATGGAGGGAGATGGCGAGATGGTGCAGATCACTGATCTGCCTGCACTCGAAAAACACCTGGAGCTTTGGAACAATAGTAACACAGAAAATAAACCAATAGGCTATATCCTGAGCCTTGAAGGCGCTGATTCCATCATCACCATAAAACATTTGGAGCGTGCATATGAATATGGCCTAAGAGCAATTGGTCCGGCGCATTACGGGCCCGGCAGATATGCAAATGGTACCGATGCCACAGGACGTATGGGCGAACAGGGTATTTCATTACTGAAAGAAATTGAGCGCTTAAATATCATATTGGATGCCACACATTTGTGCGACGATGCTTTTTGGCAGGCTTTGGATCATTTTAACGGTCATATTTGGGCCAGTCATAATAATTGCAGGGCTTTGGTTAATCATAATCGCCAATATAGCGATGAACAAATAAAAGAACTGCTCAGCCGCGGCGCTGTAATCGGCGCCCCGTTGGATGCCTGGATGATGGTGCCGGGTTGGGTGAGAGGCGAATCGACACCCAAAGGAATGAACTGTAACCTGGAAGTGATGATAGACCATATCGATCATATTTGCCAGCTTGCCGGGAATGCGCTGCACGTTGGTATAGGTTCTGACCTGGATGGGGGCTTCGGTCGTGAACAATGCCCTTATGATCTGGAAACCATTGCGGACCTGCAAAAAATACCGGCATTATTAATTAAGCGGGGATATACTGAACAAGACGTGGAAAACATGATGCATGGAAACTGGTTGAGGTTTTTGAGAAAAGCGTGGAAGAATTAACCACGCCCGTTTAAATTGACAAGCGTTATATTTACGGTCAAATCAAACTTTACATATGCCTATCTGTAAATAACCCATGAACGCAGAGCAAACACGATTAAAAGACGCCGCCTGGAAAAAGTGGGGCCCCTATGTAAGTGACCGTCAATGGGGAACAGTAAGGGAAGATTATAGTGCCGATGGCGATGCCTGGAAATATATCACCCATGATATGGCGCGGAGTAAGGCTTACAGGTGGAGCGAGGAGGGGATAGCCGGTATATCTGATGATCAGCAATTGATTTGTTTTGCTGTTGCTTTGTGGAACAAAAAAGACCCCATCATAAAAGAGCGTTATTTTGGACTAAGTAATCCCGAAGGTAATCACGGCGAAGATGTGAAAGAACTCTACTATTACCTGGATAGTACGCCTACGCATTCGTACATGAAAACCCTGTACAAATATCCGCAACAGGAATTTCCCTATGCCTGGCTGGTAGATGAGAACAAGAGAAGGTCGAGAGACGAGATGGAGTTTGAGCTGATCGATACGGGGATATTTGACAACGATGAATACTTTGATGTTTTTACAGAATATGCCAAAAACTCAGCCGAAGATATCCTGATAAAAATTACGATACACAATAGGGGCAGTCAGGATGCTGCCCTGAACGTTTTGCCTACGGTATGGTTTCGCAATACATGGGCTTGGGGCAACGACGACTATAAACCAGGACTTGTTGATGATTCGCATGGGGTGATCGGTATTTATCATAGGGAATACGGGGAGTTCTGGCTAAAGGCTGAAGGTGCACCTGAACTGCTTTTTTGCAATAACGAAACCAATACCAAACGTCTTTATAATTACAATGATGGCTGCCGGTATAATAAAGATGGTATTAACGATCATTTAATTCATAAGGCAGATACTGTTAATCCAAAGAAAACAGGTACTAAAGCTGCTGCTAATTATGATATAACTGTACCCTCAAAACAAAGTGTTACCATACGGTTGCGGCTTTCAAAAGATGCTAAAAATACCTTTGCTGATTTTGATGCCATTTTTAATGCAAGACGAACTGAAGCAGACGAATTTTATAACAACATCCAGGGGCACATTGATAATGCCGACCATGTAATGGTACAGCGGCAGGCTTTTGCCGGCATGCTTTGGAGTAAGCAATTTTACCACTACGATATACATAAATGGTTTGATGGCGACCCTGCACAGCCAAAACCGCCAATAGAAAGGCTTAATGGCCGTAATAATAAATGGCAGCATTTAAATACCCGTGATATTATTTCTATGCCTGATAAGTGGGAATATCCGTGGTTCGCAGCATGGGACCTGGCATTTCAGTGTTTGCCAATTGGCAGTGTCGATATGGATTTTGCCAAAAGACAATTGCTGCTGCTAACCCGGGATTGGTACATGCATCCCAACGGGCAACTGCCGGCGTATGAATGGGAGTTTAGCGATACCAACCCTCCTGTACATGCTATGGTAACCTGGACCTTATATAAGAAAGATAAGCAGGCAAACAATGGAAAAGGCGACACCTTTTTCCTCGAACGCATATTTCATAAACTAATGCTCAACTTTACCTGGTGGGTGAACCGCAAGGATGCCCAGGGCAATAACATATTTGAAGGCGGATTCTTAGGCCTCGATAACATAGGGGTGTTTGACAGGAATACGCAACTGCCATCGGGACAGAGCCTGGAGCAGGCTGATGGTACCAGTTGGATGGCTATGTATTCACTTAATTTATTGAGGATAGCAACAGAATTAACCAGTTATAATGCGGCGTATGCGGATATCGCCTCGAAGTTTTTTGAGCACTTTATTTATATTGTTGGCGCGATGTCAAACCTGGGACACGACCAGGAGGGGTTATGGGACGATGCGGATGGCTTTTTTTATGATCAGCTGCGTTCTCCGGACAACAGTACACAAAAAATGAAAGTGAGAAGTGTTGTTGGTCTGATCCCCTTATTTGCCACGGAAATATTGGACGACAGCGATATAACGGACAGCCCTATATTTAGAAGCAGAATGAAATGGTTTGCCGATAACCGCCCGGATCTCGCATCCCTGGTATCGCGCTGGAACGAGAAAAACAGTGAGGGAAAGCACTTGTTAAGCTTGCTTCGCGGCTACAGGATGAAGTCACTGTTAAAATATATGCTGGATGAGAACGAATTTTTGAGTGATTATGGCATTCGTGGTGTTTCCAAATATCATTTGAATAATCCATACCAGGTTGTGGTTGATGGACACGAATTTGTAGTTAAATATACCCCGGCTGAGAGTGACAGCGGCCTCTTTGGAGGTAACAGCAACTGGCGCGGCCCTATTTGGATACCGATAAACTATCTTATTATTGATAGCCTGCATCGTTTTCATCAATATTATGGCAACGATTTTAAAATTGAATGCCCTACCAATTCAGGCAATTATATGAATTTAAAGGAGGTGGCTGATGATCTTTACGGCAGGTTATTAAAAATATTTCTCAGGGATGTAAATGGTAAACGCGCCGTATATGGCGATTGTCATAAGCTGCAAGATGACCCTGATTTTAAGGATTATATCCTGTTTCATGAATATTTTAATGGGGATAATGGCCGTGGAATTGGAGCATCGCACCAAACCGGTTGGACGGGGTTGATCGCTAACTGTTTGCTATGATTAATTGGTCAGTTTTGGTCGGAAAGAAAATATCATCTAAAAATATTCTTTTCAATAAATGATTCCTATCACTTCATTATATTTACTAAATTGTATCCTTGTAGATCACACTATAGCTAATGAACTCTAAAATAACCGCAATTGGCGTTTACGCCCCTTCCAAAAGAGTTACCAACGAATATTTCGAAAAGATCATAGAAACCAATAATGAATGGATCATATCGCGAACTGGGATAAAAGAGCGGAGATTTGCGGAGCCGGATGAATATACCAGCGATCTATGTATAAATGCAGTTAAAAATTTGTTGGCTGAACACCCGGAGATTAACCTGGATGGCGTCGATTTTATTTTGGTTGGCACTACAACCGCCGATCAGATAATGCCCAGCATGGCCAGCCAGGTACAAAATGCTTTTAATATCCCAAATACCGGCTGTCTTGATATAATGGCCGCCTGCGCAGGCTTCGTTTACGGTATCGTGTTGGCTAAAGGCATGATTGCTGCCGGTACACATAAGAAAATATTAGTGTTTGGCGCCGAAACATTATCAAAATTCACGGATTTTACGGACCGTACTTCCTGCATATTATTTGGTGACGGAGCAGGTGTCGCTTTGATTGAGGCTTCTGATCAGCTTAAAATATTTAAGCCGGTGACAGGTTCAGATGGCAGCCACGGCAAAGATCTGTATCTCTCGCAGCATGCTTCTGTAGTTAACGGTGAACAAATTATTCCTAACGGGAAAATACATCAAAATGGCAAAGTTGTATTTAAATGGGCAGTACAAACGATGAGTCAAAAGGTGAGGGAACTCTTAGCTATTAACAATTTAGAGGCAGGTCAGTTAGACTGGATAGTATTACACAGTGCTAATTTAAGGATCATTGAAGCGGTTGCTTCAGACTTAAACTATCCAATGGATAAAATGCTGACCAGCATCGAATGTTTCGGTAATACTTCATCTGCTTCTATACCTCTTTCCTGGGACCTTGCATCTAAAGCAGGGAAGATAAAACCGGGGAATAAATTATTGCTCCTGGGTTTTGGCGGAGGGTTAACTTATGCGGGAATAATTGTTGAGGCCTGATCCTAACCGTTAACTTTGAATATAATCGCGCACAAAGTCATCATCGCTGATCGCATTTATAATGTCGGTTATTACAAGGTATTCTTGTGATGTATTATCGACAGAATCCGCATACTCATCTAAGTCGTGGGCATAATCGATAGCCTCTTGCTCATCCTCAAATTGTAAGATAACTTCATCGTTGATTTCCGAATTAAATCCGTCGGGAGGGGCAGGTATTTCATATTTTTCAAGTTCGGTAAAAGTAAGTTTAGATGGGCCGCTGGATGGGATATTTATTCGTAGCATATTTTGTTCAATTGCAGTGGTTAATACTTTGTAGCTAAACGGCTAACAATTTAGTTGCAAGGCTGTTTTTAAAAAGTCAATAATGACTTCAAAAGGTTGGTAACAATTTGATAACAATCCAAATTTTGATTTAACAACCCCTTTAAGTACCTTAAAGCGGTAATAAAATCAAAGCAGCGCTTCATGGCTAAAACTGATACGGAGCAATTAAAACGGGTGTTAAAACCGATTCATTTATGGGCAATAGCCGTAGGTTTGGTTATTTCTGGTGAATATTTTGGCTGGAATTTGGGGTGGGGTGTTTCGGGCACAATTGGGTTCCTCATCGCAACTTTGGTGATTACAGTAATGTATGTCACCTTCATTTTTAGTTATACAGAGTTAACTACCTCTATTCCGCATGCGGGCGGGGCTTTTGCCTATGCATACCGTGCAATGGGGCCTATTGCGGGCTTGATTGCGGGTTATGCCACACTAATCGATTTTCTGTTTGCTACGCCAGCTATCGCTTTTGCTTTAGGCAGCTACCTGCACTTTTTGTCGCCCTCCATTCCGGTACTGCAGTCAGCTATATTTTTTAATGTTGTGTTTATTCTGATCAACATTTCTGGAATAAAGGAGTCGGCAACTTTTTCTGTCTTCATGACTTTATTGGCAGTGGCCGAGCTGCTGCTTTTTATGGGTATCATATCTCCCCACTTTAAAATGCATAACTATTTAAGTCATCCAATGCCTTTTGGCTGGGGTGGTGTGTTTGCGGCGTTACCTTTCGCAGTATGGTTTTACCTGGCTATTGAAGGCGTGGCTATGGTTGCAGAAGAAGTAAAAGAACCAAAACGGAACATCCCGAAAGGGTATATCTATGGCCTGGCAACACTGGTGTTTTTAGCTTTAGGCGTTATGATCCTTACCGGTGGAATTACGGATTGGCGCAAACTGAGCAACCTGGACTATCCTTTGCCCGAGGCCATTGGCATTGTTTTGGGCAAATCAAACGGATTAACCAAAATATTTGCCAGTATTGGTTTGTTTGGTCTGATAGCCTCATTCCATGGTACTATCCTCGCATCGTCGAGGCAGGTATTTGCAATGGCCCGCAGCGGTTATCTGCCGCGTTCGTTGTCCCGGATAAATCATCGGTTTAAAACTCCGCACTGGGCCATCATGGCTGGCGGCGTCGTGAGTTTTATTGCACTTTATACCGGTACCACGGCCCAGATCATCATTATCTCTGTAATGGGTGCGGTGCTGATGTATATGATGAGCATGATCAGCCTCTTTGTCCTCCGTACAAAAGAACCTGAGCTGGAACGCCCTTTTGCATCACCTTTTTACCCTTATTTCCCTGCTATAGCCTTAACGCTGTCGGGTATATGCTTAATTGCCTTCATTTACTATTATTGGCTGCTTAGCCTTATTTTCTTTGGCGGGCTTGCTGCAGTAATTTTATTATTTATGCTGATGGGCAAACATAAAGTAAGGATTACTGATGATGTATTATTGGAAAAAGCCATTGTAATGATCACTTCCGAATAATTTATGCAGTATCATCATACCATCGGCAAAAAAACGTACCGGTTTAGCGACCTAAAAACATTGCTTGCAAAGGCTTCGCCGCACCGGTCTGGGGATGTTTTGGCAGGATTATGTGCCGAAAGTTATGAAGAGCGTGTTGCCGCGCAGATAACGTTGGCTGACGTCCCCTTGAAAATATTTTTAAATGAAGCTATTGTCCCTTATGAAGAAGATGAGATAACGAGGTTGATCATTGATAGTCATGATAATTTAGCATTCAGTATAATAAGTAGTTTAACTGTCGGCGAATTAAGGGACTGGCTTTTAAGGGATGAAACAGATACGCTGATCTTAAAGAATTTATCGCCCGGAATTACACCCGAAATGGCAGCTGCAGTATCCAAACTGATGCGTAACCAGGATTTGATCGCGGTAGCAAAAAAATGTGAAGTGATTACCAGTTTCAGGGATACTATAGGCTTGAAGGGGCACTTCTCTACCCGTTTACAACCCAATCATCCAACTGATGACCCTAAGGGAATAGTCGCAAGTATTATAGATGGTTTATTGTACGGCAGTGGAGATGCGGTAATTGGTATCAACCCGGCAACAGATAGCCCGGCAGAGGTGAACAACTTGTTGTTATTGTTGGATACATTAAGGCAGCAATTTGATATACCCACGCAATCATGTGTGCTGTGTCATATAACTACCACGTTAGAGCTTATCCGTAAGGGCGCGCCGGTAGACCTGTGTTTTCAATCTATTGGTGGTACTGAACAAAGCAATGCAAGCTTCGGTATCAATTTGGCGTTGCTGGATGAGGCATACCAGGCTACTTTATCCCTGAAGCGGGGGACAATAGGTAATAACGTAATGTATTTTGAAACAGGGCAAGGCAGCGAATTGTCTGCCAACGCACATCAGGGGGTAGATCAGCAAACCTGTGAGGCAAGGGCCTATGCCGTTGCGCGGAAATATAAGCCGTTGCTGGTTAATACAGTAGTGGGCTTTATCGGACCTGAATATTTATATGATGGTAAGCAAATTATTCGTGCCGCCCTTGAAGATCATTTTTGCGGCAAGTTGCTTGGCCTGCCTATGGGTGTGGATGTTTGCTATACCAATCATGCCGAAGCGGATCAGGATGATATGGATAACCTGCTGACCCTGCTGGGCGTGGCGGGGTGCAATTTTATAATGGGTATCCCGGGCTCTGATGATATTATGCTGAACTATCAATCCACGTCATTTCATGATGCCTTGTACATCAGAAAGGTATTGGGATTAAGGCCGACGCCTGAATTTGAACAATGGCTGATAAGGCAGGGGATATCAGATAAGCATGGTAAACCTACAACGCAACCAGATTCACGATTATTAAAAGAGATGAGGGCGTTATGGATAAAATAGAACCTAGACAATCTCCAATGGATGATCCCTTGAATGTATTAAAAGAGTTTACGGCCGCCCGCATAGCAATTGGGCGCACAGGCGCCAGTATCCCTTTAAAACAATCGCTGGCATTTAAACTGGCGCATGCCCACGCGCGTGATGCCGTTTACTCTGAACTCGACATTGACGGAATAACAGCTAATTTACAGCAGTTTGAGCTGCCGGTTCTGCACTTACATAGCCAGGCGGCTTACCGCGAGCAATATTTGCAAAGACCCGACCTGGGCAGGCAATTAAATGAGGAATCCATTGGCCAGTTAACTGATCGAACTACAAGTGGTGTTGATATTGCAATAATGATAGCCGATGGGTTATCGGCGGCTGCGGTTAATAGTAATGCTGTTGGTTTGTTAAAAATATTAATTCCCCAACTTCAAACGGCTGGTTTGAAGCTTGCGCCAATATGCCTGATAAAACAGGGCAGGGTAGCCATTGCCGATGATGCAGGCATTTATCTCAACGCAAGGCTATCAATTATTTTGATCGGTGAACGACCTGGTTTAAGTTCGGCCGACAGTATGGGGGCTTATTTGACATTTGGCCCCCGCCCGGGCTTAACCGACGAATCACGAAATTGCATATCTAACATCAGGCCCCACGGCTTGACTTTTAGGCCTGCCGCTAAAAAGATATTTTACCTGGTGCAAGAGGCTTTTAAAAGAAAATTATCAGGGGTGGCGTTAAAGGATAATGCTGGGTTATTGTCTGAACCATGATTCGTAAGATTAAAGGATTTTCCTGATTAATCGTCTAAATATAAAATTCTTATGATTCTGTAAATTCAGATTCAGACAAATTACTATTTGTCCCTTTCCTTCAAATACCCATCAAAAGTGATATAATCCCGATTGCTGCTGTTTACCGATAACGACGCATAGCCATCGGTTGAAATAAACAACATCAGGCTCAACGTATTTTTTACGTCAGTTGGTTTAATGGTGATTTCCCAGCCGCCTTTCTTTTTTTCGGTGGCTTTATAGTCAAATTTTGTCGAGGTAAATTTAATACCGCCATCGGCCCCGCCATAAGGTACATCAAAGTAGGCGCGACCAAAAAAGGGCAAAAATGCAATCACACTGTCTTTAGTTACGCGCAGGTCATACATATCGGTAAGCGCCCTGGCACCCCCGCGTTGCGGCAATACATAATTGGCTATAAATGTATAACGCCCTGCATCGATACTGTTTTTTACTGCAGCTTCTTTGACAGCCTTTTTTTCCTTTTTTGTGGTTTGCGCAAAGGCGGCACTAAATCCGGCACTAACTATTAGCACCAGGATAAATATTTTCTTTAAGCTTTTCATACTAATGATATGATGCATAACGACGAAATATTCCATAAAATTATCTAAAGTTTATGCAATAAAAAATAGCGATGGATTTAAGACCATCGCTATTCATATTAATTGTTAAACTTTATTATTACTGCTTTTTATCAAATCAAACTAACGCTCCTGTTAACAAATTCAGTCAGGTCGGCGCCGGTTAATAAGCCTTGCGAAAGTAATGCAAGATCAAATGCCTGCCGTGCAAGCTGGGTTTGTTCTTCTTCGTTCTCATCGTTTAATATACGGGTGATCAGTTTATGATTGGCGTTAACCACAACCTTATAATTATCAGGCATGCTGCCATAAAAACTCATACCACCACCCATCGCTGCCATTTCCTTCATGCGGCGCATAAACTCGTCCATAGTTACTGTTACTGGTAATTCCTCAGGGTTCAGGCTTTCCAGTTCTACTTTGTACGCGGGTCTGTTGATAGCCTTATCGAAAATAGACTTTATCTTTTTTGATTCATCTTCGGTTAAAATATGTGCAGGTGCTTCCTCTTTTTTTATTAGTTTATCAGCTACATCCGAGTCCACCCGTTTTAATGAGGTCTTCTCCAGTTTTTGCTCCAGGCTGCTAACGAAGTGGTTATCAATAGGCGAATTCATCAGCAATACGTCATACCCTTTTTTATTGGCTGACTGTATAAAAGAATCCTGCTTTTCAGGATCGTTAGTATAGATATAAACCAGGCGGCCGTCTTTATCGGTTTGTTCCGGTGCTACCTTTTCCTTGTATTCGTCAAGGGTAAAGTTTTGTTTAGCAGTATTGGTTAGCAGGGCGAATTCCTTTGCCTTATCGGAGAATTTTTCTTCGCTCACCATACCATATTTTACAAATACGCCGATGTCAGGCCATTTTTCTTCATAAGCCTCGCGATCACTTTTGAATAGTTCTGACAATTTATCAGCTACCTTTTTGGTGATATAGCTGCCTATCTTCTTCACATTGCTATCGGCCTGCAAATAGCTGCGGCTCACATTCAAAGGGATATCCGGGCTGTCGATCACACCGTGCAGCAACATCAAGAATTCCGGCACGATGTCTTTTACTTCATCAGTTACAAATACTTGGTTACTATATAGTTGGATTTTATCCTTTTGAATTTCATAGGACTGCTTGATTTTCGGGAAATAGAGGATGCCGGTCAGGTTAAACGGATAGTCCACGTTCAGATGAATCCAGAACAGGGGGGCCTCCCCGAAAGGATAAAGCTCACGATAGAATTTTTCATAGTCTTCGCGGGTCAATTCGGA
>JANYAB010000618.1 GCA_025355225.1 Bacteroidota bacterium | reverse complement strand
CCAATACAGGTTAGCCGAACGGAAAGCCTCGGCCGTTCCCTGGAAAGAACCGGTAAAATAAAAAATGATACCTACCAGGTAAAATGGTAAAGTATAACTGGAACCTATTTTATTGAAGTTACCCCTGAATGTCATCAGGAAGTTCGTCGTTCCGGCAAATACCGGAATTAACATACCCATGCTTCCCACTATAGCTACCGTTTGAAGCCACCAGGGAATAGCACTGAAAATAAAATGGTGCGTACCAATTAAGGTGTAAAATAAAATTTGAGTCCAGAAAGCAAGAATACCCAGGCTATAGGAATAAATAGGAGTATTCAACTGTTGGGGTAAGAAATAATAGATCAAACCCAGGTTAAAAAGCATAAACCACATGCCCACACCCTGGTGCATATAATAACCCTGTGCTATACTTTCGCCCAGGCCGTTTTGCCAGAATGGTAAATACCCAACAAGCGCAATTACAACAGTAAACATCGTAGCAGCGATGATATACCAGTTGGAAATATAAATCTCCTTGGTTTTACGCCGCGCTACAGTTTGTAAGTAATTGATCAGCGTAATAACTATGCCAATAGCAAACAATAACATGATCGGCCAGATATACTCCCGGTATTCGCCGCCGCCATTATTTATGCCCGCCATTAGCGAAATACTGCCTAAAATAACCGAGGCATTAATCAGGTACAAAGCATACCATCCTCTTTTCAAACTGGCCACAACCGTATTGCTAACGGTGGAAACTACGTAATAGCCTAACCCGATCATGGCCAGCGAAGACCATCCCCAAAAAACCATATTGGTATGCACGGGGCGCAAGCGTCCAAAACTTAACCAGCTAACATGATCAACATCAGGGGCCACAAATTTTATCCCTAAATATTCTCCTACTGAAGTGCCTAATACCAGCCAAAAAGTTGCTGTTCCAATGTACCAAAGAATTAGCCTGGTCAATGCAGGATCAATATCAGGTCTTTTAACTCCTTTTTTCTTTGATGCAAGAAATCTTGGGCTGTCTACTTCAGCGATATTATGTAACAATCCCTTCTTATCTTCAGGCAAGGCCTCTCCCGCCAACTCCGTATTACTTAATTCAAATTCGATGGCTCGTTTACGTCTTGACAACTCATCACTCACCTCATCTAAATCTAATTCATGTATGGACTGCGCTAATTGCCTGGCATCCTGCCTGGTTTTATTCACTTTGATCCTGATCGCCATATTATTAACTTTCACAGCAACCAGGTATACGACAATAAGGAGCGGAATAAGGATTAAAGCAACCGTGATCAGTATACCGGGGTCCAACCAAACAGTTGAACCCGTTTCAGCCGGTTGCGCAAACAATGGCGTAGCTGAAATGAGCAGCAGCAATAATAAGAAAGGTTTTTTCATTGTTTATTTTGATTTTCGTCATTTACCGATTGGTTACGACTTGTATGTTGGCGTTTAATTAATATATTAACTTGTGGGCTATTCAAATCTTTCAAATGGTTGTTAAGCCAAGTTTTACCATCTGTATTTAAATCATTGGTTGTTTCCTTCAAACGGTAACTGCTTTTTAGGAGCCATAGCACTAATAAAACCAGGATCAATAAACTTCCGGCCAATAATAGGACTACGCCCCAGGATGAATCTTCCGTTTGGGGTATCACCGGTGTTTCTGCCATTGTCTTTCCAGGCATCAATAGCGATAATAAAAGAATTACACTAATAAATTGTTTCATTTTATTGATATTCATACCTTTTTATCTTTTTTAATCGCAAAAATTATCTTTTCAATGAATTGATCCCTAAAATCAATTCTTCGTTAAAATCGCCGATATTAGTGGTCCTTAATAAGGAATGGATTTCGTCGCGAATTGTTGTGAATTGATTGTGTAACGGACAGGGATTCTTTTCAGAACATTCTTTCAGGCCCAAAGCGCAACCCACAAATATCCCGTTTCCATCTACAACCTCTACAATCTCTGCTACAGGTCGTCTTAAAGTATTTTCATTGACGAAAAAACCACCATTCGGCCCTTTTGCTGACTGAACTAAGCCTCTTTTGCTTAAGTCTTGCAATATTTTTGCTAAAAAGTGTTCCGGGGAATCTATACCCACCGCAATATCTTTAATACTTACCCTCCCGCCTTCGGAAGTTTTTTGTGAAATAAAGAATACGGCCCGGATAGCGTATTCGCACGTTTTTGAAAATAATCCCATTGCTTTGACAAAAGTATAAAAGATTTCAATTAAAAGAGTTTTTTGTCTTTATTTTAAAATGTTACGCTTTCAACGTGGTTAAAACTTTGGAAATGGAAATTGAGGAGATGGTTTAAGGAATATAGCTTTACAAACCATATGCTATTTCCCGATGAGCGACAATATGTGTCGCTGTAAAATTTATTGAAAAAATTTTAAATAAAGGGGAAAAAGCTTCCCCTTTATTATCACTATGATTTACCTTATCAATATTTTTTGCGGACTTAAACGTAGTCGAAAATTTTGCATATCTTCCTTTAATTTCCTTTCCACAACCTTAGCATAAATCTGCGTAGTCGTAATTTTGTATGCCCTAACATTTTGCTAACTGTTTCAATGGGTACACCGTTTGAAAGTGTAATTGACGTGGCGAAAGTATGCCTGGCCAAGTGAAAGG
>JANYAB010000616.1 GCA_025355225.1 Bacteroidota bacterium | reverse complement strand
CTTTTGTCAATATGAAAAATAAACCCCTTTGGATGAGCGGGAATGTTAGAAATTCACTAAAAAAGCATAAAAGAATTATAAAAAGCGAAATCAAAAAGTGTCGTGTTTAAAATTGTTTAACCTAATGATAATATTGGATAGTGACGTTAGTCATCTTTTAGCAAAACCATTACTTCTACCTTTATAATAAAAAAGAATTATACATACCCATGAATTCTGACACGATGGAACAAATACAGCAGCAGCTGGTGACACTTGAAAAAAAATGCTGACCGAAGCGGGAAAACGGCTGTCAATATTTAAAGTCTTCATCCCAAACAACTTCATGCGGCACAAAACCTGATTCATTATTTAACTTTGAGAAATGAAGACATCCGCGATCTTCAATATACGCTTCATACGCATGGCCTCTCTTCGCTTGCCAGCTCCGAAAGCCATATTCACAGGCAATTGCAATCCATTTTACAGTTATTGGATATGGATTATTTACCAACTGAATGGGATCCCTGCACTTATGATTTCGGGATGCGGGAAATAGCTCAAAAAAGCAAAATTCTTTTTGGTGAAAAAAAGGATGCCGTTATACCTCATATTATGGTAACATTTGATTCTTCCTTTGCCAAAAATTATATTTTGATCAAAGAACTGCTCCAAAACGGCATGAATGTGGCACGCATTAATTGTGCGCATGATGACGAGGAGATCTGGCTAATGATGATCCACAACCTCGAAAGGGCCTGCGAGCACACGGGCCTCAAATGCAAGATATACATGGATTTGGCCGGACCTAAGATCAGGACCAGTTTATTAAGGAAAGGCAATAAAAAAGGAAAAGTAAAAATCAAAGAAGGAGAACTCGTGTGGCTGGCAGACGAGGCCAAGGGTTTTGATGACGATGACATTGTTATTAGTCCCAATGAAAAAGGTATAATTCCGATGCTGAAAAAGGGGGAAAGAGTATATATAGACGACGGGATGATAAAGGGTGTTATTGAAACTGTTAAAAAAGGCGCTGTTGCCCTGCGGATTATTCGTATTTCTTCCGCCAAATCTTTGATCAAAGCTGAAAAAGGAATCAATTTCCCCGATTCTGAGATCTCGATTGCACCGCTTACTGATTTTGATAAGGAATGTTTACCTTTTATAAGCAAACACGCTGATGTGGTGGGTTATTCTTTTGTACGCAACCCTTCTGACCTGGCAAACCTACAGGATGCATTAAAAAACCTCTCAACACAACCGCCGCATATTGTCCTTAAAATTGAAACTCCTGAATCAGTAAGAAATCTGCCCGATCTTTTAATACAAGGCATGCAGCAAGAAGCTTTTGGCGTGATGATAGCCCGTGGCGACCTGGCCGTTGAAATTGGTTTTGAACGGATGGGCGAAATACAGGACGAAATTCTTTGGATATGTGAAGCCGCACACGTACCGGTAGTATGGGCTACGCAAGTTTTAGAAACGCTAAATAAGACCGGAGTGGCTACGCGTTCGGAGATTACAGATGCCGCACATGCAGGTATGGCCGAATGTGTGATGATCAATAAAGGTGATCATACAGTAAAAGTGATAGCGGCATTGCATGATATTTTACACCGTATCGGCGGGCACCATATTAAAAAGAGATTTACATTTCGCCCTTTGAGCATTGCCGAAAGATTTATTAATGAGCGGTCGGAAACGAATGATGTTCAGTGACGTTGAAATCCCAGCTATTAATTCAAAAAAACACTTCCCATTTTGGGAACTTTTTGTTACCTTTGTATAGATGCGGATTATTGCTAAAAGCACTTTGCGGGAATTTTGGCTCAAACATGCAGATACCGAGCAGGCTTTAAAGTCATGGTATCAGGAAACAAATAAAAGCATATGGAAGCATCCTAATGATATTAAGGCTGAATATCCAAGTGCAAGTATACTATCAAATAACAGGATAGTATTTAATATTAAAGGGAATTCATACAGACTTATAGTTAAAATAAATTATGATTACCAAATGGTTTGGATACGTTTTATAGGCACCCATGCTGAATACGATAAAATTGATGCAACAACAATCTAAGGAAAATGGATATTAAACCAATAAAAACAGAACACGATTATAAGGATGCTCTTAAAAGGCTCGAAGCCATCTTTGATTCGGCACCAAACACTATTGAGGGTGATGAACTGGAAATATTAGGAGTTTTGATAGATAATTATGAAAAGATTCATTTCCCAATAGACTTACCTGATCCTATTGAAGCTATTAAATTTAGAATGGAGCAGTTGGATTATAGTAACCAGGATCTGGCAAAAATAATTGGATTAAAAAGCAGGGTAAGTGAAATATTAAACAAAAAACGTAAGCTCTCTATTAATATGATACGTAAATTACACGAGGCATTGAGTATTCCTACTGATGTTTTGGTACAGAAATATTGACCGGTATTATTTATTAAACACCCTCATTCAGTACACAAAAAAGCCTGCAAATCCTTGAATCTGCAGGCTTTTTGTATTAAGCCACCTGTAAGCAGGATAACTATTTAACCGGAATAATATCTATAATAACGGTTCTATTATAGAAACGTTCTTCAGGCAGACTATTTTCAAACGGTGAATGGTTAGCATCTTCACCAAATCCTAATGTTTCAAATTTAACATTGTTTTTGCCTGAACTAACCAAGGCCTTTTCAATGATCTTTTGAGTTTGCTGCGCCCTGTTAGTGGATAATTTCTGATTATAGTCTTCTTCGCCAATAATATCTGTATGACCATGGATGATTACCGTAGAGCCATCTGATATTAATG
>JANYAB010000593.1 GCA_025355225.1 Bacteroidota bacterium | reverse complement strand
GCTTCCAGCAACGCGCTTTGAACCTTTTCGGGCGCACGGTTTATCTCGTCTGCTAAAATGAAATTCGAAAAAATAGGCCCCTGTTTAACGTTGAATTCATTAGTATGAATATTATAGATCATGGTGCCCAAAATGTCAGCGGGTAAAATATCCGGAGTAAACTGGATACGCGAAAACTGAGCATTGATAGTTTGGGCCAGGGTTTTTACTGCTAAAGTTTTAGCTAACCCGGGAAAACCCTCTAAAAGAATATGGCCATTGCCAAGCAGGCCAATTAACAAGCTTTGAAGCATGTTTTCCTGACCAACAATGATCGTCCTTAAAAATACAAGTAAATTATCTGCAAAATAACTTTCTTCAGCTACTTCAAGCTCAAATTGTTCCCAATCCTTCGTGTCAATTACTGAATCCATTATTGAAACTGTTTGTATTTTATTAATTATTAATGCACTGTTTTTTTAAGTTCATCGTATTTGGTCCGGTTCGTCTTTACTTTATTAAAATCAGCCAGAAAAAGATCTTCTTCAGGTCTTATATCATCTTTGCTTAATTCATTTTTCGAAAATGCTTTTTGCACAAGATCTAATACTTTATCAAAGTTGCGGGTTTTAGCGTAATAGCAGGCTAAACCAAATAATGCTTTGGAATTGGCAGCCGATAAAGCAATGGTTTGGTTAAAGTTTTTAAACGCTTCTGCATCTTTGCCCGCAAAAAGTTGCACCATTCCATAGTCAGCGAAAAATGCAGTATCAGTTTTTGAAGTTTCAGATTTATTATATATATCAAAATCACTCAGCGCCTCCTTTATTGATTTATTTTTAAAGTAACACAACCCTCTTAAATAATATTTATTTTTCAAGGTATTTAATGTATCTAAAATTATTGCATTACCAAAGTTATTGATAGCGTCAGAATAATTTTTGCTTTTAAAATTAGACCAACCATTAGCAAAGTAGTATTTATAGTGGGGCATTATTTTTATTGCCTGGTCAAAGTCTCTTATTGATTTTTGAAATTCAAATTGAGCATAATAAACTTGTCCCCTGTAATAAAGTGCTTCGGTATTATTTCCATTATAATCAAGCGCATGGCTCAATGCTGCAAGCGCGGTTGGGTAATCATTTAAACAATATAAGGCCTGGCCGTCCAGTTGATTTACTTTCGACTGGTCGTTAACAATACTTTTAAGTTTATCTTTAAAATTATCTCTTTTAGCCAAATCATAACTATTTTGCAGAAGACCTAACGCCTGGGTATAATCAGCCTCGGCCTTATTATATTTTTTCTGCGCCAATAATATATTTCCACGCTCAATAAAAGCCTGTATGTTATTATTGTCACTTCTTATCGCTTCAGAGAAGCTGTTAATTGCCGAATCATCTTCGTCAATGCGCATTTGCGCTAACCCTTCTTTATAAAATGCTTTAGAAAAATTGGGGTTACACTTTATAGCCTTCTTACTGTAGTCAATAGATTCGAGGAAGCTATTTTTGGCTTTAGCCGATTGGTTTTGGTTGATCAATTCTTCGCCTATAGTAAAGCGGATATCCGCCTTGCCAAGTAAAGCAAATGTATTGCAACTTCTTATTTTAAGGGCGTTGTCAAAAGAAATATCGGCGCTTTTAAAATTGTGTTTTTTAACAGAGTCAAGCGCAGTAAAATAAAATCTGTTGCTTAAAGTGTCAATTGTTTCTAACTCTGCAGGCGAAATACCAAGCTTTTCGGCTTCAGCAAAATCAGCACCTGCTTTATCATTATCATTTACCCCCATATCATTTAATCCACGGGTATAAAAGGCCTGACTATTTTGAGGGTTAAGTTCAATAGCCGTGTCAAAGTTTTTCCTCGCTTCATCAGATTTTTGCATTCTGTATAGCATTTCTCCCCGGTCAAAATAAATAGAATCGGCCTTAGGACTTAAAGCTATAGCTGTTGCATAATCCGCCAACGCACCAGTCCAATTCTTTAAAGCATCTTTCCATTTCGCTTTCTGAACAAAGTATCCTGGCTTTTCTGATGCGGTATCCAGGGCATTGGAGGTAAGTTGATCATAATCTGTGATGGCGCCTATGAGATTTCCTTTAAATCTGACCAGAAAGCTGGCCCTGGCCAGGTGCGCCTCAGTATAATTTGGGTAATATGAAATAGCAGCATCGAAATTTACAAGTGCTTTTTCTTTCGAACGGGAATCATCAATATTACTTTCTACCATCTTTTGATAAGCAAGCGCTTCTATATAGTATAATTTCGGGAATTCATTTTTCGATTTTCGATTTTCTTTCAAATCCAATATTCTTTCACACTCATCTATAGCCCCCTTCAAATCTCCTGATTGTAATTTGTTTTTAGGCAAGGAAAAAATG
>JANYAB010000577.1 GCA_025355225.1 Bacteroidota bacterium | reverse complement strand
GGCGGTTGTTGTAACGGCCCAAAAAGGAGTCCTATAATTTTGTTTTCGTTGTTTAATGATATGTTTAAAGCAAGAGCCGCGTTTTGGAATGATGCCTTATAAACCGCTACCGGTTGTTTGAAACTGGTGAAAGTTGTTTCTACCAGGTTACCAAGTTGAGCTCTAAGTTGTACAGTTGTGTTTTTAAATTGATCAAAAGTTAGTGCACTGGTCATTTGTGGGCCAAACATTTTATAAATACTGTCGGGCTGGTTTTTATTATAGAACGACTTGAATTTGTTTACTGCGGCAGAATAGTTAGCCGGTTCAGTTTGAGCACTTGCGCTGATCGCAAAAAACAGGCTAAGGAATAAAAAAATAGTTTTCTTCATTTTATGATAATCGGGGACAAATATAACACCTCAAACCTAATAAAACAGATGGCTGTTTTTTTAATAAAAACACAACTCTTTAACATTTTTTATACTGTTTAGTCAGGATTTTGAATGATGCCGGAACTATAACCAGTCATTTTCATATCCGGAGTTAATTTTATTTAAAAAAAATCACCCTCCAATATTTTAGGTTAAATAACCAGAATTGGAAGCATTTATTATTAATTTATCGTTAAACTCGCACTATTAAATTTATTGATTATAACATTTAGTGTTATATTGTCGCGTTTTTAATCTTAAAATTATAGTCGAAATTTCTACTAACCCTTATTAATGAAGATAATTGCCGGATGTTTATTGGCCGTAATGTTTGCTGGTGCTTTTAATTCAACATTAGCGCAAACAACATCTTCGGCAATACGAGGCAAAGTTTCGACAGATAGTTCGGCGCCTGCCGACATGGCGACGGTTGTGTTGTTAAAATACCAGGACTCATCTGTAGTGCAATCAACTGTATGCAATAAAACGGGAGCATTCCATTTTAACAATCTTCAAGCGGGGAGTTACCTGGTATTCATAGCCAAGTTAAATTACGAGAAATCCTATTCGGGACCTTATCAGGCTATTCCCGGTAAAGACAACGATGTTGGCATAATCGTTTTAAAACAAGGGGCAAACGAGCTTAGTGGAGTTTCCATAACCGGAAAAAAAGATTTTGTAGAAGTGAAGGCTGATAAAACCGTGCTTAACGTTGAACAGAATATAATGGCGGCAGGAGCCACCTTGTATGATGTTTTGAGTATGGCCCCGGGAGTAAAAGTAATTAACGAGGATGTTTTATACAGGGGTGGGCAAAAAGCGCTGATAGCAATTAATGGCAAGCCAATATTACTTACAGGCGAAGAATTAGCCAATTTTTTAAGGAATTATCAAAGCAGCAGCATCAGTCAAATCGAATTGATCGATAATCCGGCCGCTAAATTTGATGCAGTTGGTGGTGGCGGAATGATCAACATTGTACTGAAGAAAAACAAGGAATTGGGTTCGAATACAACGATAAGTCAGACAGCGGCCTATGGCGATAAATACAAGCTCAATACGAGTATTAATTACACCCTTCGCACTGAAAAGCTAAATATTTTTGCGAATGGTAATTTTACAAACAATAATGTACCGCACACCATTAATACCAGCCGCAATATTTATACCGGCAACCAGATAAATAATTTTGATCTGAATTATTACGCGACAATTAAGTCGCAGAACAATAGCCTTAACCTGGGTGCCGATTACCAGCTTACTTCACGTCAAACCATTAGTTTTTTGATCAATGGGTATGACAATAAATCCGAAATCGATAAAAAAAATACTACTAATATTGCCACAAACGGGCAACCCGATTCGAGCATCAACACAAAGTCAACGATTAACAGAAATATTTATAATTTTAATTATAATCTTAACTACAAAGCCAGCATCGGCAAATCAGGTAAAAGTACCTTATCGGCTGATGCAAATTACTCCGACTTTCACCGCCATTCTTCTGAAATCCTGCGGAATGATTTTTTTGATGCAGCAGGACAGATCAACGGTGAACCTATATTTTATAGCGACAATTCGCCCTCACATATAACCGTGAGGTCTGAAAATATTGATTTCAGCCAGGAACTATCAAAAAGCAGCAGTATTGAAGCCGGGATAAAAAACAGCTTGGTAAAAAGCAATAATATGATCGATTTCGAGCAACTGGTAAACAATAGCTATATACAAGTTCCCAGCCTCACCGATCATTTTGTTTACAATGAACGCATTAACGCGGCCTACCTGAAATTTAATACTAAATTAGATAACACCGGTTTGTCAATTAGTTTGAGGGCCGAGCAAACCAATTCCCGGGCCATGTCTATTAACCCAAGCAGAAGATCAGACAGCAGCTATTTTCAGCTATTCCCCAATATTCAGTTAACCAGAGATCTTGACAAGAACAACCAATTAATACTATTTTACTCGCGCAATATTAACCGGCCTAATTACCAGGACCTCAACCCATTTGTAGGCTATGTCGACGCGTTTTATTATAGTACCGGGAATCCTTTTTTAAAACCAGCATACATTAATACATACCAATTATCAGACCTCTATTTAAACAAATATAAAGTCGCGCTGAACGTAATAGTGACCAACAATTACTTCAACACAATTTTCCGGCAGGACGACGTGACCAAAGTATATACGACTACCAAAGTGAACCTTGGTTCACGTTATCAATATATGGCGCAATTTTATGTTCCTTTAGATATAACCTATTGGTGGCAGATCAATGCAGATATTAGCGTTTTTCATGAGCAATACGTTTACAACACGGATACCGTTGCCAAAAAGGTAACCAACGGTTTTATATTACTACTGAATCAAAACTTTAAATTATCAAACAAATTGAGTGCCCAGTTAAACGGTGATTACGAATCGCCTACCTACTATGTGATCAACCAATACAAAGCATTATATTACCTGAGTGCAGGATTAAGGTATTCCATTCTTAAAAACAATGGCAGCATACGACTGGCGGTAAGCGATATCTTCAATACAAATATTGACCAATATCATACCAATTATACAAATCTCGACCTAACAGGGAAAGACAAAACTGCTACCCGCTTCATACAGGCCACATTTACCTATCACTTTGGCAACTCATCAATTAAGACACATGCTAATAAAGACAGCAGCGAAGAGCAGAAAAGGCTTGGCGGGAG
>JANYAB010000555.1 GCA_025355225.1 Bacteroidota bacterium | reverse complement strand
AACCAGCGGTAAGGAAGCTATAAAAAATTTATTTTTTTTTACATGGGTGAGCCGTTGATCGAAAAATCAGATTTTTAACGGTAGTTAATTGTATTTCCGACACTAAGTACCTCACGTTAGTATGGAATTCAATAACCTTACAAAATGTGAATATTCGATAAAATATCGTTTTAACTCTTGTTGCATACATCCATAAAATATATCAAAAACAAAAAGCCCGGCACTGTGGTACCGGGCTCCAAAAATGATTCTTTTAATTCTATTTCGATAACAGAAGACCGTTCAGTCCGTGTATTACACCGTTGGTTGCCGGTAAATCAAATGATGTCACCAAAGCCGTGTTGCCATGGGCATCAGCGAGTTGAAGTTTTCCGCCAACAACAGAAAGCGTCAGGGTTTCCCCGTCTAAAGTTTTGAGTGTTGTTTTACGATCTTTCGACGCGCCCAACGCTTTAATAAGATCTGCCTTGGTATATTTACCGCTTACGACATGGAATTTCAACGCTGTTGCAAGTTTTGCATTGTCTTTTACCAAACTGTCTAATTTAGTTGAAGAAAGTTTGCCAAATGCCTCATTGGTAGGCGCAAAAATAGTAAATGGCCCTGCACCTTCTAAAGTTGTGCTAAGACCGGCCGCTCTTATTGCAATCGACAGTGCGGTATAGTTATCAGATGACGTAAGCGAGGCAACAACATCACCGCTCGCCTGGGGCGCAGCAGCAGGTGCAGGGGCTTGCGCGAACAGCGTGCTTGAAAATAAACTAAAGGCTAATAATGCCGTAATTATCAAAACTGGTTTTTTCATACTTTCAATTATTTTATTAAATGTTTAAATGGGGTTTAATTACACAATTTCTTCAAAACGAATAATTATCAAAAAAATTCTTTACCACATAACTTTTATTCGTTTAAAATGGTTTGGAAAAATAATAAGTTTTAATTCAAATTAAGTCTGCTGCAAATGTAAATTATATGTTACAGTTGATATGCTGAACTAAAACAAAAAAAGCGCGTATTTACAACAAATGCAAATACCCGCTCCTGAAACAAGTAATAGACAGGGTTGAAAAATTAGTTTTTCTCTTCAAACTTATCTAAGGCTAACCTGATCTTTTTGTCTGGCATATCCTTATTAACGGCCAAAAGAGTAATCTTTCCTTCCTTACCCTCTATCGTAATAGTAAAGTCTTTACTGTCTCCGTTGTCATCACTCAATGTAGTAGTAATGGTCGTTTTACCTTCTTTAAAGGGAGTAGTCCAGTTACAAGTATTGGTCTTTATGGTACCCGTCATTTTATGGTTTCCATTATCCGTTATAACTGTAATGTCCGATTTATTAATTTCGATCGATGTTTGTTCATCTTCAGATCTCTCGACTGCACCAGTTGCATTAAGGTATTCAGTTTTTGAGGCAGCGATATTTACTTTCTTGTCACATTGGGCGAGGCACAAGCTACTGCCGGCTATCAGCAGGAAGAGTGCAAGGAGGACTGTTTTCATGTTTTTTTAATTTGATAAGTTAAACTTATGCAAAGATATATGTTTAATATAATACCATGCAATACATAGTTCTAAAAAAATCAATAAAATATATAATATACTCATATACAATCAAATAATTTTTTATTATCTTCGGTTGAATCGCTTTAGAAGCTACATTTTTAGTTTACATTAGTTTTTTCATAACCTCATAAACCTAAATTATCAGCATGTCGGAACCAAAAACCAGTAAATTATCAACCATTGTATGGTTAAGTTTATTAACGGGAACATTAGATGCCATTGCAGCAATTATAATTACCTACCCGGTCACTTTCGGTCGAATATTCAGATATATTGCGAGTGGTTTTTTCGGTAAGGTTGCTTTTACAGCAAAATATATGATCTTTTGGGGTTTATTATTCCACTATTTAATAGCCACCATATTTACTATTGTATTATTTGTCATGTTTCCCCTCTTCAAAAGAATTCTAAAAAATAAATACTTAACCGGCATCATCTATGGGCTGATTATTTGGGTAATTATGAATATTATCGTGTTGCCTTTAAGCAACGTCCCAAAGCACGCTGCAAATGCTGATTTTAGTTTATTACCTGTAATAATAAGCCTGGCAGCATTGGTGATTTGCGTTGGCCTGCCTATATCTTTAGTAGCAGACAGGTATTATGCGAAAAATAAATAGTTGGGAAGTCCGAAAGAACGATAATCCCGATTCACTTTCGGACTTCCCGTCTTCCCGACTTTTGGACTCAAAAAACTACTGCCCCTGCGCCAGTGTATAGCCTATTTTACCTCCGAATTTCATCAGGAACTCAACTGAACAGACCTTAGCGTCTTCCGAAAAATCAGCGGCGATGTGTAAAAGTTCCTTCTGGGTAACTGTTTTCCCGGCTTTCTTTTCAAAACGCACACGATATTCATTCACCAGCTCTGTATAAATAGAGCCCGTTGGCCAAACCTGTGTGCCCCTGTTAGAGATCATCACCAGGTTAAAGTTGTCAGTTAGCCGTTTTTTAGCAAGTTCTGCTAATTCAGCAGGCTGCAGATCACCTGCCTCAACAAACACATCCACGCCAACCATTTCTTCCTTAATGCCCTTGGTAACAGTCAACTTATTTTTTGTGATCAAATGATGATCAGCATTAGCCTTCATTTGAAGGTTAGGCTTTCCGATAACACCGCCATCAGATGGAATCTGGCCTAAATTTGCGATAATAGCATCAGCAAAACCTTTAGTAGTGGCTGCCGGAATTGATTTATTGCCAAAATCGCCTGTATGAATGCCCCTTTCCAGTGTATAAAGCAAAGCATTCTCAATAATGGCAGCATTTTCGGTAAAGCCCATATAACGCAGCATTAAAATACCCGAAAGCAGAAGAGCAGTTGGGTTGGCTATACCTTTACCGGCAATATCGGGCGCTGTGCCATGTACGGCTTCAAAAATAGAAATGTTATCGCCAATATTTGCAGATGGCGCAAAACCAAGACCACCCACCAAACCGGCGCACAGGTCCGATACGATATCACCCTGCAAATTGGTCAATACGATGGCCTGGAACTTTTCCGGGTGGGTGACCAGTTTCATGCAGAGGTCGTCGACAATGATATCTGAGGATTGAATATCCGGATATTCTTTGGCTATTTCCTGAAAGGTTTCCAAAAAAAGACCGTCGGTAAGCTTCATAATATTGGCCTTATGGCCGCAGGCTAATTTGGTATAACCCTTACGGCGGGCCATTTCGAACGCATATCGTATTACTTGTGCCGAACCGGGCC
>JANYAB010000531.1 GCA_025355225.1 Bacteroidota bacterium | reverse complement strand
TGTATTTAATCCGCAAAAAATCAAATGGATTCCAAAGCCTTCTTGTTTAAATCTTTCCGGGACTTTCCATGCGCCGCTTCCGGTAAAATGTCCTTCATAAGCAAAGCTGGTCTTTTGTGAAATGCTCAATTCAACAAGTCTCAAAAACTCTCGTTCCAATGCTTCTTCAGCAAGTTTTCTGGACTCTTTAGATGATCTGTTTATTTTATAGAATTCTATGCTCTTCCTGGCGTAAAAAATATCACCGTCGAATATTTCCAGGTTGTTAAACTCAGTCGGCAATAAAGCTTGTTTATAGGTAGACTTCCCTGCACCATTACTCCCGGTAATAATAAACAACTCCGGTTTAGCGGAAGACCTCATGTTTTTCTTTTACAGCGGCAATTTCATTTTTATTCAGCACTTTTATTATCGTACGCGGTATGTCCAAATTATCTTTATCAAGCTGCTCTATATGAATACTACCGTCCGGATATTCGTAATATGCCTGATCTTCAGGCAGTTCATCGTCAAAAATCATAAAACAATGACCGTGATTCAAATCATCTATACGCAATTCTTTGATCACTTGCTGCATTGCAAGAACCCGGCTATTGTGTTGATTATTTATAGTTCCCATCTTTATTTCCTTGTATAGGTGGCTTTTAATACCAGATAAAGTTACAATAAAAAGTCTTAAACTTTAATTATAAAACCGCAATCAAGCCCCCCAACTCGTATTAAATATCCTTCTGTCTTGAAAAGATACCATCTCCTCGTGAAACAATCAGGCCATTTTAATCGACTCGTCCTAAATCTTATCAACTTCACAAAAGTTGCAAATCATTAGTTTGTTTTATACAAAACATGTTGTTTTAAAAAATGGCCTTCTTTAATCATTGGGTGTTCAAACAAACCTATCTTACGCATCCCAATCTTTATCATCACTTGTTCCGACCTTAAATTATGAACTGATGTGAAGGAATATATTTCGCTAAGTTCCAACGTTTGAAGTCCCAGTTCTAAACATGCCTTAGCTGCTTCGGTCGCAAAACCCTGGTTCCAGTTTTCTCTGCTCAACCGCCAGCCTATTTCAACACAAGGCGTAAAATAACTTTCGAACTGCGGGTGTGACAGACCAGTGAATCCTATAAACTGATGGTTATCCTTTCTTTCTACCGCGAAAAGGCCATAACCATATTGATCAATGTGAGTAGTGATGCGGGCTATCTGCCCCATACTTTCTTCCCCCGTTAAAGTGGATGGGAAAAACTCCATAACATCGCTATCAAGATTCAACAGTACAAAAGGCTCCTGATCAGCCTCCGACCATTGTCGTAGGACCAATCGGGGTGTTTCGACAAAAATTGTTGACATGATGTGCTTAATGTTTTAAAGCAGCAAATAAATGAAATGCCATTTATTGACAATTATAACCATATTATCTTTTTTGCAATACGGCCGATATTTTTTATCACAATTAAATTATATTTGATATCAATTACCAATCACCTAAAACATATCTCAATGGATCATGCATTAGTTACCACCAGTACTGCTTTAGAAGGTTATAAAATTGTTAAACACTTAGGCTTAGTAAGGGGTGTCACTGTACGCAGTCGCAGCGCTTTGGGCAATATTGCCGGCGGTTTCCAGTCACTTTTTGGGGGCAGGCTCTCTATTTATGTGGAGCTTTGCGAAAACACACGGGAAGAAGCCTACCAGCTAATGATACAGCACGCCCAGGTTATGGGCGCCAATGCCATTATTAATATGCGGTATGATGCTAATGAAATAATGCAGGGAATTACAGAAGTGCTGGCCTACGGTACTGCAGTAGTTGTGGAGAAGAGTTAAAAGGTGGCAAAAAAACTGTCCACTGCAAACCGCAAACTGTAAACTGCCACTAAAGCAGTGGCGACAACAACCTCACCAACTTCTCAGGCAGTTGTTTACGAAACGGGCGCCGTTTCCAGGTATCGGGATTGATCCTGGTTGAATCTTTGATATCATCAAAAAAGATATCCCTTAATTGCTGTGCCGTTGCGGTATCATAGATCATACTGTTCACTTCAAAGTTTAACTCGAAACTGCGGTGATCCATGTTGGCAGTACCAATTATAGCAAGCTGACTATCAGAAACCATGGTTTTGGCATGAACAAAACCCTTTTTATAAAGATATATTTCAACACCTGCGGCCAATAACTCCCCGTAGTAGGAACGTGCGGCCGCATCTATAAAAGCAGAATCGGATTTACCGGGAACCAATATCTTTATTTGCACACCGCTAAGGGCCGCTACATGCAGCGCATTCATTATGTTTTCGCCCGGTATAAAATATGGTGTGGTAATCAATAATTCTTTTTCTGCCAAACTAATAGCCTGCTGCATTGAAAACATTAAGGTTGGGAGGTCCGAGTCGGGGCCGCTGGCAGCAATCTGAACAATGGCCTTCCCTTTTGGATTAGGTTCCGTACAGAAATATTCTTTATTCAACTTTAAGTGTTTGCCCGAACAAAAATTCCAATCGCAAACAAATAAATATTGTAAATAGTAAACGCCCGGTCCCATAATTTTCACATGCGTATCGCGCCAAAATACCTGGTTTGGTCTATCTTTACTATTGATATAATAGTCGCTTACATTAATACCACCGGTAAAACCAATGCAACCGTCAACAATTATAGTCTTGCGGTGGTTGCGGTAATTTACCCTGTTAGCAAACAATATAAATATTACTTTATAAAATGGGTACGCCTCCACTCCTCCTCTTGTCAGCTCATCAACAAATTTTTTTCTGATGGACCGGCTGCCAAAGTCGTCATAAATAAAACGTACTTCTACACCTTCTTTTGCCTTTTGTATCAGGACGTTCTTGATCTGCTCACCTATCTCCCCATCCTCAAAAATATAATATTGAATATGGATGTGATGGCGGGCACTTTTTAATGCCTGGATAACTTCGGGAAACTTTTGCTCGCCATTTATTAAGAGCTTAACCTCATTATTGCCTGATAAGGGACTCATCCCGTCGTTTAACAGGTACAGCGCCAGTTTTTTGTGTTTTTGAATGGCAGGTTCGGGCGCGTTCCATACCTTTTCTGATTCCAGGGTTATCCGCTTTCGTACCGTTTCTAACAGAGCTTTATCGTTAATGATCTTTTTGCTGTATAATTTCTGCTTTCGGTGATTTACCCCAAATGCTAAGTAAACCGCAACACCAATTACAGGCATAAAAATGGTTATCAGCACATAGGCCAGAGCTTTATCGGCCGAAGGGGTGTAATAAATAATGTGTACACAAATCACAATAATTATTAAACCGTAAAATATATCCGCAAGCAAAGCCCAATTCATTTTTTATAGTGATAGCTGTTAATGAGATTTTCTGAAATTAATTATTAAAGCGTTAAAATATTTTCACCTGCCTTTAAAGGGTATTGTTTGCCCTTCCATATCAACCTGCCTGTGATTTCTTTTGGCAAAGCAACACTTATTTTCCATTTGGCGCCTTGCTGGTCGTACCGAACGCTTATGTTGCCCTTAGGATGAGGAATTTGCCCACCTATATGCTTTAAAGTTCCCAGGTGCGGTTCGATTTTAACTTTTCTGAAACCCGGCGAGTCGCTTTCTATTCCCAATACCGTACGGTAAAGTTCAATATTGGGGCTCGAACCCCACGCATGGCAATCAGACCGCGATGCGCTGATGTCGGACATTTCAGCCCATGTTGTCATTCCCATTCGCATATTATCACGCCATATGCCCAGCCAGCTCAAATAATCGCCACCCATTCCGGCTTTGATCAGTGCCTGGTGTACATAATATTTAAAATAAATGGATGCCTGCACCATGGAAGTATCAGTTAACAATTTGCGGCCCAATGCTACTGCCTCCTCTCCTGACGCAACACCTGTGAGGATAGCTAATGCATTGGTATGTTGAGAAAACACATCCTTTTCGGGACGGTCGGCGTACATTTTTTTAGAAGACACCCAATATTTATTGCGAATAGTTTGCCTTAATTGCAAAGCAAGCTTTTCATACTTCAATGAAAATTCAGCGCTACCCAACTTGTTTTCCATTTCGGAGGCCAATTGGTAGGCCCAGAGCAATTGCATATCCAGCGCAGCAGAATTACCATTTGCGCCTATCGGGGCCATCCCGTCTTTCCAATCTTTACCCGACGCCCAATCGGTAAATTCCCAGTAAGGTGGACTTTTTAATGAGCCATCCGCCTGCTGATACCTGTTAAAGAAAGTAAGTACGCTCTGCACGCCGGGCAGTTTATCACGAATAAAACCACTGTCGTTACGGTACATATAGTAATCATGCAGCATGCCTATCCACCAAAGAGAAAAAGTGGGTATTTGCTGGGGTATAGCCGTAGGATACCTGCTTTGGGTAATTCCCTCAGCTATTCGCGAACGGTCAAGCAGCGTGATGGCATTCCTTGCTAATCTATCGTCACCACCGTCGTAATACGATACCAGGGCCTGTATCCGTGTATCACCAACATATTGCAATTGCTCGTAATAAGGGCAATCCATATAGGTTTCCCAGGCGCACAAACGGGCGGTGTGCCAGCCTATTTCCAATATTTTATTCAGCTCGCTGTTATCAGATTCAAATTTTGCGTTGTATTGAAAAGGGTAAGCGGTTGCTGTGCCATAAAGGTCGTCAATTGTTAAAGGTTCATCCCTGGTTTCAACAATCAATCGCAAATAACGGTAAGTGCGCCAGTTTAAGGGTGTAAATTGCTGGTTGGCGCTTCCATCGCTGATGATACTATCCTTGCGACCAACAAAACGCTTGCCCTCAATGTCGTCGCGGTTTCCCTTCTTTCCCTGTGCGCGCCAATTTTTATTACCAGGTTCAATGATGTATAAGCCTTCAGCATAGCTCATCGAGATCCCCGCATCCTTCCCTTTACTAAACAACAAGGTTGGGTAAGCATTAGTAAGATAAGTTTGATCTAACAAAATAGTTGCCTTCGTGTGGACGGGGATGGTAAATGGCCCCTTTTCAGCAGGAAAAGCCGAAGGTGGAGTAATAACATCTGCCTTACGCATTGCTTTCAGCCGCTGTATCACCATTTCTCTTGCCGGTAAAGTTGAGGGCACCAACATCCAGCCATCATTAAAAGTAAACTGGCCTTTAGCTACTCCTTCAGAAATTGTGGCTGCAGACTGCCATCCGCTGTCATCAAATTCCGGTTGCTGCCAGTGCTGCGGATGCAGTTTCATATCGACCAATTCGCCGGGGCCGGCCACATAATAGCTGTAGACCAGTAGAACGGGCAACGGTTGATAAGCGGTATCACGGTAGCATTTCCATCCCTTTCCCGTATTGATTTCCTCCTCCGCTCCAGTATCTCCCTGCAGGATAAAACCTGTCCGATAAGTCATTTGCGCGGCTGGCCTCCATGCCCCCTCGTTAAACACTATGACACTGATGGCATTTTTGCCCGCCGTAAGATATGGGGCAAGATCAACCGTCTCGTAATTCCAGTAATAAAGATCACTTCGAGCCGGCCCAACAGACACCAATTGCCTGTTAACGAATAGCTTAAAACGATTATCGCCCGATATATGGACAAGGTAGGCAGCCGGTTTACTTACCAGGTTCAGCGTTTTACGAAATAAACATACCTCGTAACCATTTGCCGGTTCACCGGGTGCTTTTATCCAATAAGCATTCCATCTTTTAGCGGCCTGAATTCCTCCCGTTTGGGCGAAAACACTGTAAGAACTGTAAAACGACAGTAGCAAAAAGAGGATAGCAAAACGATACTTCATGATATTCAGGTTATTTGAATGAAAGCCGGGGCGCTTAAATTTAAAGAAGAGATTTGAATATTCCCGCTTTTAAAATAAAGCAGTGGGCAAGCCATCCAGGCTGATACGGTTTTTTTCAGCTTTGTAAGCTTCAAGGCCATCGGCTCCTTTATTTTCGGCCCATTTTATGGCCTGGTCCCTTTCGCCCATATATTCATACAATGGCACACTAAAGCCGCAGGATGTTTGCACTTTATTGATATCGGTCACGATAATTTGCCTTGTGGAAAGCTGTATGTTAAAGTGAGGTGCTAATTGGGGCCAATCTGCGTCAGCAGGCAATACTGTGCGGCCTTTACCGTACAAACGCAAAATATTGGGGGGCCCCTCAAATGCACAAAACATAAACGTGATGCGGCCATTTTCGAGCAAGTGGGCAGAGGTTTCGTTTCCGCTGCCAACAATATCCATGTAAGCTACAAGCTTTGGCGACAATACCTTGAAACTATCAATCCCCTTAGGCGAAAGATTAACATGCCCCACAGCACTGAGAGGCGCCGTGCTCACAAAAAACATTTTCTGCTTTTCGACAAACATTTTATGCTGATCAAGAATAATGTCAGAAAACCTGGCCATTACAAACAATTATTTTAAAAAGTGTTCGGGTATCGTCTTCCACATCCCGTGAGAAAGGTGGCCGGTAAGTATTTCATACACTAAATATAACGGCCAGAAAATATAACACAGGATAAGTATAATAAGGGAATGATTGTAATACCAGCTTATCATTAAAGCGTATATACCTAATATAAAATAGGCTATGCCCGAATTTCTGTTGCTCATAATGGTTTGTTTTATTTAGTAGTACAATATTAACCACAATTTTGTTTATTAAATATACTTAAATAACGCCGTTGTTAATAAATACTTATTATTCAAGTATGTGCAACATCTGCAATGGTAGTTACGTAAAACCCCGCACCAAAACGGGCATTAATAGTATGTGCTTTAAGGGCTTACTTAAATTATCTAAACCAAACACTCTAATAAAATTTGAATGCTTATGACGGAACTATATAAATACATTATGACAAAAAAATATTTTAACGGAATGATGTTCCTTACATTTATGGCTACCCTATATTTAGTTATTCATAAAAACTATATACAATTCAATTCTACTGTATCGATAAAAAATACCAGGTGGCAAAAAGTACACCTGCAGGTATGCAAAGGATACAATCCCGATCCGTCCAACAATAGAGTTATTTTTGATCAATATTTAACAATTGGGCAATCGCGTGCTTTTACTGTTGATAATGGCGATGACATTTTATACCGCCGAGATATTGATCCCAACCACCCGGATGGGGTACATTTTACAAACTGGGCTTATGCCAACAGTGATAACTCATCCGGCAATTCGGTTAATAATCCCTGAAAAGTTAAATCAATATATTCTTTTTAACGAAATTTAGTAGGCCGTTAGGCAAATTAATGCTCTCCTATTGAGAAAAAAACATATAATTGTAAACAAATCGTCTTTTAAAAGGTTAACATAAAAAATAAAACAACTTATCATGGCAACAGAAGGAAGCGGAATAACCGCGTATTCAGTAAAAACAAAAACAAAAAATG
>JANYAB010000523.1 GCA_025355225.1 Bacteroidota bacterium | reverse complement strand
CAAATGATAGGTAACGAATTTCATGCTTCCAAGATCCTGATGAAATGCCCCTCAAAATACACCCAGGATAAAGTCGAATTTACAGAATTCAAGGCTAAAAAGACCAACATATAAACATTAATGGATACAGCTTTTAAAGGCGAACACCTTTTACCGGGCCAATTGGGCCAATTCTTTGTTATTCTTGCATTTGCTTCGGCCCTGCTATCAACTATAAGTTATTACTTTGCTACTACAACCACCAATAAACTGGATGACTCCTGGAAACGCATTGCGCGTCTTAGTTTTTATACCAATTCCCTTTCGGTTGTTGGCATAGGCACCTGCTTGTTCTATATTATTTACACTCACCTGTTCGAATATCATTACGCCTGGGAGCATTCGTCAAAAAGCTTACCGGTTTACTATATTATTTCAAGTTATTGGGAAGGACAGGAGGGGAGTTTCTGGCTTTGGGGTTTCTGGCAAGCTGTTTTAGGCAATATCCTCATCTGGAAAGCCAAATCATGGGAAAAACCCGTGATGACGATCATATGCCTTTCGCAGGTGCTGCTGGCATCCATGCTGATTGGCGTTGAACTATTCGGTCAGCGTATAGGAAGTTCGCCATTTATTCTGTTAAGGGAAGCGATCGACTTAAAAGCATCAACCCCCATCTTCGCTGCCAGACCCGATCTGTATAAAAATTATTTAAGTTATATTACTGATGGCAATGGTTTAAACCCGCTGCTGCAAAATTATTGGATGGTCATTCACCCGCCAACGCTGTTTTTAGGCTTTGCATCCATGGTGGTGCCTTTTGCGTATGCTGTTGCCGGCTTATGGCAAAAACGATACACCGAATGGGTTAAACCGGCTATTTCGTACTCGTTATTTGCCGTAATGGTATTGGGTACAGGTGTTATTATGGGTTCGTTCTGGGCCTATGAATCGCTTAATTTTGGCGGTTTCTGGGCATGGGACCCGGTTGAAAATGCTGCCATAATACCGTGGCTTACGTTAATAGGTGCTGTTCACGTTCTCATTGTCTACAAAAATACCGGGCATTCCTATTTCACAGCTACTTTTTTAGTGCTGATAAGCTTTGTGCTGGTACTGTATGCTTCATTCCTTACCCGCAGTGGTATTTTGGGCGATACTTCGGTACATGCTTTTACCGACCTCGGGATGTTCTGGCACCTGGTAGTCGATGTAGTTATATTCCTGGGCATCTCCGTGCGGTTACTGATTACGAGATGGAAAGAGCTACCAATCACCAAAAAAGAAGAGGAAACTTATTCACGCGAGTTCTGGATGTTTGTGGGCGCTGTGTTTTTAACCTTATCCTGCCTGCAACTCATCATTGTTACCTCAATACCTGTTTGGAATGCCATATTTAAAACAACCATTGCACCGCCAAATAATCCGGTAAGCTTGTATAATGTGTTCCAGGCGGGTTTTGCTGTTGTGGTTACCCTTCTGGCAGGCTTTACGCAGTTTCTAAAATATAAAAAGACCGATACCACGCGTTTTTTCATCAGCGCATTGGTTTACCTTATTTTTGCAGCTTTAATTACGGCTTTAATTGTCTACGCAAGCGGTATTTATCATCTCCATACCGTATATACGCTGATTATGCTGGGTGCTGTTTACTCTGTGCTGGCCAACGTAAAAGTTTTGACGGATGCCTTTAAAGGCAAAATTAAATTGGCCGGTTCGGCAGTAGCACACATTGGCTTTGGGTTGATATTGGTGGGAGCCGTTATCGCTGCCGGGACAAGCAAGGTAGTATCGTTGAATACTACCGGCGAACAATATACAGCAGCATTCGCCAAGGGTAATGACCCTAAAGAGAATATAATGCTTTACAAAAATGAACCCGTAAAGATGGGCGACTATATGGTAACCTATATGGGCGATTCCCTATCGATGCCAAACCATTATTTTAAGGTTGATTATAAGCTGATGGACGCGAATGGCAAAGTTAAGTCGGAATTTGTGTTGAAGCCAAACTCGCAGGCCAATCGCAAAATGGGTCTTGTATCCTCACCAGATACCAAGCACTACCTGTTTCATGACCTGTACACCCACGTTACAATGGCGCCGCTCAAATTTGATGACGAGCAGCAAGGCGACGATGGTCACAGCGAAGCAGATGATGATAAGAATTACGACCCGCCATTGCTGCATGAGGTAGTAATCGGTGATACCATGCTTTACAGGGATGGATATATTGTTTTGAAGGGTTTGGATAAACAGGCAAAAGTTGAGAACATCCCTTTAGCGGCCAATGATGTAGCTGTAGGCGCAAAGTTGGAAATAGTTACCCACGGCAGAACTTATAATGCCGAGCCGGTGTACATGATAAAAAATGGCAGCGCTTTTGATTTTGCACGTAAGGTGGACGATGCAGGCTTGAAACTTCGTTTTTCGAAGATCATTCCCGAAAAGAACAAGATAGAGATCAGTGTTTACCAGCAACCCGAAAGCAAAAAGGCTTACATTGTAATGAAGGCGATTGAGTTCCCTTATATCAATTTCTTTTGGTCAGGTACGATCATTATGGTCATTGGTTTCTTGCTGTCGATATTCCGGAGAAATAAGGAATTGAAGACTACCTAATATTATATCGATGTTGGTAAGGCACAATGATAACTTGCTAAAGGACGGTTTTACTGTAATTGAAAACATTTATACCAATGCCGAAATTGTCGCGTTGGTCGATATTATCGATTCCGTAAATAGTTCTAATCCTACATTTCGAAAAAACGATGGCCTCTTTGCTATCAGGCAATTTTTAAAGCAAATACCCGGAATAAGTAAACTGATATTTAATGATACTTTAACTTCAGTGATCGATCATTTATTTGGAAATGATTATTTTGTAGTTAAGTCTATCTATTTTGATAAACCAGAACTATCCAATTGGTTCGTTGCCTTTCATCAGGATCTTACAATTTCTGTTGATAAAAAACTTGACCTGCCGGGATATAATGCATGGACAAATAAACATAATCAATTTGCAGTACAACCACCACAGGTGTTCGGAAGATTGGAATTGCAGCTAAATTCCCTCCCATTGGGAGAGGTGTGGTTGGCTGCGAAGTGGCCGGGAGGGGTTAATCGCCTTGCAACGCATGTTCGCTAACCCCACCCTACACCCGCCCAAGGGCGGGAATCGCACATGCCCACCGCTTTTTGATTTCTTCCGAACACCTATGGTGACAACACCAACGAAGTCGGGGGGACCAGCTGATAACGAAGAGAACGCTGAAAAAGGCGAATAAAGAACCTTTTTAATTAGAACTATTGAAAACGCCCTTGCCTATAAAGCAGGGCGTTTTTGTTTGTGCGCCCGGCAGGGCGCTTTTACTTGGTGGTGCAAGTCCACTATGGGCCCGGTGAGGGGAACCATTAGCCGAGGGCAAGGGTGTCCGTGGCGACGCGGAATCTGAAGGAAGCATTAGGCAAAACGCTGGTC
>JANYAB010000510.1 GCA_025355225.1 Bacteroidota bacterium | reverse complement strand
AATGCTTCTTCGGCATTGCCGTTGAAGTTTAAATATATTGATACGCTTGCCATGATTATGTTGTTTTTATGGTTATTGAATTTTTTGAATTGGAGTCAGTCGTATACGGCGCTGATTCTGAAAACGCGTCAATTTTTAAGGACATTTTTTATTATTTTTTGCAATGTATCGATCATAAAAACGACCTGTCCCTTTTGCATCAATTCTACCTACAATTGCCTCTACCGAATTTTTACTCAATTCCAGATTCGGTCGTAAATGGTAGTGTTCCCTTGCTCCTACCGGCAGGTCTGTTCGATTTTCTTGATTTAAGTTGGCTATTTTCATTAAAAGTTTGGCAAAAGATCTTAGTCCTTCGGGGTCGCCGTGAATTAACACCTCCTGCCGTTTTGTTATTTCGCCTTCAAACTCATCTTCATTATCTGCGATGAAAATGTCCAAATGACCTGTAATTTCGCCTCCATACAATTTCTTCCTTGCCATATTGAAATATTTATTTGCTAATTAACCGTAGAAATTTTTCGATCCGCCGGCCTCAAATAGCACGATAACACCGTAAAAACGGCCAGTACAATCGGAGCAATTATTTGCACCTTAACATCGTTACTTGCAATATGCGAGATCACCGCGCCGGTCATGGTGAAAAATATACCTGCGTAGGCCCATTCCTTAAGCAACCGAAATCCCGGGACCAATATCGCAATTACGCCCAACATCTTCCAGACGCCGATAAGGGAAATAAAGTAAGTAGGATACCCGAGCGGTTTAAAACCCTGCACCGTTTCCTTTAGCTGGAGAGCCTGCGTCAAACCGCCAAAGAAAATACAAAAGGATAATAACCCTGTAATTACCCAATACCAAATTAGCTTTTTCTTTTCCATTTTTTTATTATTTTAATTTGCTTAATATTTCCTGTATCCTGTTATGTGCCCAGTTTATGCCCTGGGCAAAGGGTAACTTCAGCACCTGGTCCCGTTGAGCAACCGATTCATATATGACGTGCATATTGACTTTGCTGGTGTCATCAGTGAGTTTTTCAAATTCTGTGGCCTCCAGTTGCACGCCAAAAGGCGTATTTGCCATTTCAAATGTCCGGGTGATCTTCTTGTTCGGAATAAACTCATGGATCACGCCATCAGTCTTAAGTACTACATTCCCCTTGGCGTCGGTTTTTTCAAATTCCCAGCTGCCGTGCTTTTTGGCTTCAAATTTCAGCACTTTCGTTCCCATCCATTGTTCGATAAGCTCAGGCTCCGAAAAAGCTCTGAAAAGTAGTTCCAAAGGCAGATCAAACTCCCTGGTTATTATTATGTCGTGATTGCCGTCTTCGGCATTGACCTTTGTTTTCAGTTCCATGATTACGTTACTTTTTTGATTTATATTTTTTCATTATGGTTTCCAATGTGTTAAACCGTTCATCCCACATTTTGCGGAATGGTTCGATAAAGTCGGCTACTTGTTTCATATTTTTTGCGTTTATGTAGTAGTAAATTTCCCTGCCGCTTTGTTTTTGTTCAAGCAATTCGCACTCGGTGAGTATCTGCAGGTGTTTTGAAACCGTCGGCCGGGCGGTGTCAAAGTTTGAGGCTATAGCGCCCGCTGTGAGGGCTTGCGACGCAACCAGAAGCAATATAGCCCTTCTGGTCGGGTCGGCTATGGCTTGAAATACGTCTCGTCTTAAGTTCATTGCGTAGTTATTTGACTACAAATATATATGTAGTTATTTAACTACGCAAATTTTTTCTAAATTTTTTTTGAGGAAAGTTTTACGTGTGATTGACTCAAGTTATTTTCATTCTTTTTCCCATTCAACACTTAACTTCCGGCGTCGCAGGGCTTTCTATTAGGCCCAGTAGTAACATAAAAACCCCATTCATAAATGCTTCATATCGACTGATTTGAGTTTTTTTTACTCCTACAGAATAATGTATAAAAAAAATTAAAAAATATTTGCGTAACTCAAAAGTTACTTATATATTTGAGTAACTTAAAAGTTACTCATTATGGCAGCAAGCATCAAACACCAATTATTCTTTCCTCATCCGCCCGAGGCGGTTTGGGAATACCTCACCAACGCAGAGTTGATGGAACTATGGCTAATGAAGAGCGATTTCCTGCCGGTTGCAGGGCATGAATTTCAATTCAGGATAAACCCGATACCGAGTTTCGATTTCGACGGAATAATCTATTGTAAGGTATTGGAGATCGATCCTTTCAAAAAGCTTTCCTATTCATGGAAGCTTAGGCCCGGCGACGGCACCATCAACGTTGATTCGATAGTCCGTTGGGAATTACAGCCAACAGATAAAGGCACCGAGCTTCTATTAAATCACGGCGATTTTGCGATACTGGAACACCTCGGCATATTCAATGCGATGAACGAGGGCTGGCTTAAAAATATGCATAAGATCCTCGATCGCTTAAACGAAACAACCCATGGCACAACCAGTATTTGACGCATTCCAGGTAATTGCCGACCCAAGTCGACGGCAAATGCTGATGCTGCTCTCAAAAGAGAGCCTGACCATCAACAACCTGGCTGAAAATTTCGACATGAGCCGACCCGCGGTTTCAAAGCATATTAAAATATTGTATGGGGCGGGGTTTATTTCGATACAGGACATTGGCCGCGAACGGCATTGCGCGCTGAAACAGGATGGCTTCAATGCATTGCATGAGTGGCTCCAATACTTTGACCAGTTCTGGACCTCGAAACTGAAAAACCTGGAAAATTTATTAAATAACAAATTACCAAACTAAAAAATTTAAGATTATGACAACGACAGATTTTACCACTACCCTGGTGGTAGACCAAAGCCCAAAAGAAGTATTCGGCGCCGTGAAAAATCCCCGCGGATGGTGGTCGGAAGAAATTGAAGGCGAAACCGAAAAATTAAATGACGAGTTCACCTATCATTTCGAAGACATTCACTCCTGTAAAATGAAATTGGCAGAGGTTGTTCCCAACGAAAGAATCGTTTGGGTGGTTTTGGAGAACTATTTCAAATTTACACAAGACACAACCGAATGGATAGGCACAACGATCAGTTTTGACATCTCTGAAAAGGACGGCAAAACGCAACTCGTCTTTACGCATCATGGGTTAACGCCGGAATATGAATGTTATGATATCTGCGAGGACGCCTGGACCAATTATATCCAGCACAGCTTGCGCGGGTTGATCGCGACAGGAAAAGGTCGCCCCAACAGCACGGGCAACCCAACAACAGAGACGGAAGAGAAACTCCGGGCTGACCATCAATAATAGCGATAAGATCATCAACAATATTAAAATCTGATCCGCAGGGAGGAAGGAAAAGCAGGCGGTTGGTTAAACGGTTTGAATTTGTTGCGGTATTTCAACGGCGTGATACGCTGGATCAAATCTTTCAACTTGATCAGGTAGCTCCAATGGGATTCTAATCAACAAAATAATGTACCTTCAACATTATAATGAACCGCCTGTACCTTTGCCGTTTTACCTTAATCCTGGTTTTAACAATAACCAGCGCTCTTGTTTTTGGGCAAGACAAATCTGAAAACAATGCCACAGGATATACCGTCACCAAAAGATTGCTATCGATTGAAGACGGGCTGGCTTCTCACGAAGTATTTTGCGGTTTACAGGATAAAGCAGGCTTCTTGTGGTTTGGTACGCGCAACGGGCTGAACCGCTATGATGGTAAAAATTGTTTGCTTTTTACCCGCCAGCGAAATAATCTGCAGGACAACAAAGTAGTGCAGCTTGCAAAAGATAACGCCAACAACCTGTTTATTGAATATGGCAGCACGGGCTTTCAACTCACAACTAACGGAAAGGTAGATGTGATGGATGCAGTGACGCAGGAAGTTAAGACACTTACAACTGCTTTTCCAAACTTGCCTTTTAAAGAGCAGGATGTTTACTGGCTATCAAACGACGGCACTGATCAAATTGATTTCCTTACAGCTCGTCCTTTCCGACTCTGGCAATACAGTTCCAAAAAAGGGTTCACGCTCCGCTATGAAATGAAAGACTGGGATAAGCCGGAAGCCTCGTCCTCTTTGGATTATCGGGCTACGGGCCCCTTCTGTATGTTCGGCATGGGAAAAGCGTTGTTGAAAATATTCAACCAGTCCAGGCAGTATTTGGTAACGAAGGATACCGTGATTGGCTTTACGCAAAAAGATGCACTAAGATCATTGCCTGTTGGTTTCAATAGTCAGCAGGATCTTTTAATTACGTATAACACTGCCGCGCAACCCGATAAATTTAATGTCGGTATGATAACACATGGGGGTGATAGTAAGTTCCCGGCCGATGTAAAAGGATTCAATACAGACAGTATAAAAGCGAAATATTGGCACCAGGCTGCAAACTCGACGGACGGCAGATCCTGCATATTTTATATTGCAACAGATGCACTTTACCTGTGGAATGAAAATGTCTTTTTGAAAGTAGTTTCAAAATCAGAAATAAAGAACTTCGAAAATTTATTCGTTTATAAACTCTTCCCCGATAATTTTGGAAACCTGTGGCTTTGTACTTCACTTGGGGTATTGCAGCTGAAGATAGAAAAGAACAAATTTCAGCAATACTTTACAACCAGGCAGCAATCTGTTGAAAAAAACAACCAGGCCCGTGGAATATATGCCGATGAAACCGGCAAAGTAGTGGCCAACATCTGGACGCATACTTTTGAGCAACAGGGCAGTAAAATGCAGTACGTTTCTGATGCCGAATACAAGTACGCACTCATCAATCATCATTCGTCGTTGTACTGCGGTGGCTATAGCCTGTATGCGTATAATGACA
>JANYAB010000302.1 GCA_025355225.1 Bacteroidota bacterium | reverse complement strand
TTCATCTGAAAATATAGATAGCATTTTTAAAGACAAATCGTAGAGACGCGATGCATCGCGTCTGCAAATGGTAAAAAAATATGAGTTCATCCGTGTATATAGCAGGCGCAGGCGTTATTTCGGCGATTGGTAACAATGTGGCCGAACACCTTGCGGCATTTGAACGCGAAGAGGCTGGTATGGGCGATATTACCCATCTTGATACCATACACCGTAAAAAACTGCCGGTGGCAGAAGTAAAATTAAATAATTCAGAACTGGCTGCGATAGCTGGTTTACCCGCTGATTCAAGCAGGACGGCCTTATTAAGCCTGATCGCTGCCAAGGAAGCATTGGCTGATGCCGCAATCCCTGATTTGGCTTCTCTGCGTATGGGCTTTGTTTCGGCAAATTCTGTAGGTGGGATGGATAGAAGCGAAGACTTTTTTGCTGAGTTTCTTGGAGACAACACAAAGGGCAAATTAAGAAGCATATATGATCATGAGTGTGGCAGCATGACCGAGATTGTGGCGGATCAACTGGGTATTAAAGACTATTTGACCACCATAAGCACAGCCTGCTCGTCATCTGCCAATGCGATTTTTTATGCGGCGCGGCTGATAAAAAATAACTTGCTTGATGTGGTTATCGCAGGTGGAACAGATGCCTTAACCAAATTCACTCTGAACGGATTTAATACCCTGATGATACTGGACAAAGAATTTTGTAAGCCTTTTGATGAGAACAGGGAGGGTTTAAATTTAGGCGAAGGTGCCGGATACCTGGTACTTGTTTCAGAAAAAGTAGCAAAATCATTGGGCAGCGTCTTATACTGCACATTAAGCGGTTATAATAACAGTAACGACGCTTATCATCAAACTGCGTCGTCGCCGGATGGCACCGGTTCTTACCTCGCCATGAAAGGTGCGTTGAAAAAAAGCGGTTTAGCCCCATCTGATATTGATTATATCAATTTGCATGGTACCGGTACGTCGAATAACGACAGCGCGGAAGGAACCGCAATTAAGAGAATATTTGATCCAAATTATCCGCCAATGAGCTCCACAAAATCATATACGGGGCATACGTTAGGTGCAAGCGGGGGGATTGAAGCCGTATTCTCAGTTTTAGCAATTAAGCATGGCATTATTTATCCCAATCTGAGGTTTGAAACCCCTATGCAAGAGTTATCTCTTTTACCTGAAAAAAGATTTTTAAGCGGCCGAAACATTAATCATGTCATGTCAAATTCTTTTGGATTTGGGGGCAATTGCACATCATTAATATTTTCGGGGATCTGATATGAATATATATATCCGTTCATCCGCCTGCATATCGCCGCAAAATACTTTCGGGATGGATGACTTTTTAACTGAAACAGTTGAATATAACGGCACCCGTTTACGAGCAATTGAGCCTGATTACAAGCAATTTATCGACCCAAAACTGATCAGGCGCATGAGCCATATTATTAAGATGGGTGTGGTGTCTGCGCAGGAATGTTTGAATAAGGGAAATATCGAAATGCCGGGCGCGATTATAACCGGAACAGCTTATGGCTGCCTGGAAGATACCGCTACTTTTTTAACCCGCATAATTGAACAGGATGAAGAATTGTTGCCGCCAACCGCCTTCATACAATCAACCCATAATACTGTTGCGGCTCAAATTGCTTTAATGCTCCAATGCCACCAATACAATAATACTTTTGTGCACAAGGGCATTTCTTTCGAAAGTGCTTTGCTGGATGCGATAATGCTGTTAAAGGAAAATGAAGCGGATAATATTTTGGTTGGCGGTGTTGATGAAATGACCGATGCCAGTTTTGCCGTTTTAAGCCGCCTGGGACTGTATAAACGCTGGCCCATTTCAAATCTGGATTTGTATTCAATCCAATCAAAAGGATCAATAGGTGGCGAAGGAGCCGCATTTTTTTTGCTGACCGACAAACCTTCCGAAAATAATCTTGCTGAACTTACAGCAATTAAGACCATTTACAAACCTGCAAACCTTGAAGATATCGAAACAAGGGTAGTATCATTTTTGGCTGAGAACTCCTTGAAAATAGAGGATATAGACCTCGTAATAACCGGCAAAAGCGGCGATATGAGTCATGATGAAATTTATGATCAATTGGATCATTCCCTTTTTAAAAATAGTGCAACTGCAAATTACAAACATCTCTGCGGCGAGTACCCAACCTCATCGTCATTCGCCTTGTGGCTCGCATCCAATATTATTAAAAATGGTAAAATCCCCAATGCAGTTCCTGTAAAGAACCTAAAAAGTGCAGCGCCCAAAAGAATATTGACCTATAATCATTACCAAAAAATATATCATTCATTAATGTTGGTTTCGGCTATTTAAATTTGTGGATGATGCCAGCAACAAATGACCCTGTGTTCACCATAATTAAAACAGAGCATACTGAAGGCTCTGTAAGGGCCACATTAGCCATTAACAAAAACAGTGAAATACTTGCAGGTCACTTTCCGGATCGCCCGATAGTACCCGGAGCATGTATGCTGCAAATAGTAAAAGAAGTTGTACAAAGCACATTAGAAAGCACGTTAATGCTAAAAAAAGCTAATCACCTGAAATTTATCAGCATGATTGAACCGGCAACAGCGGACAATATACAATTGGATATATCCTACAAAACAATTGATGAAACCACCACTAATGTTAGTGCCCGATTAATTAATGCCGGGGCAGTTTGCCTTAAATTTCAGGGTGTTTTTGTCTCAGGATAATTTCTTCCCATGCTTCTCAATATACTCCGCCATAGTATTCACATCCACCAGCACTTTACGGCCTTCTTTTGGGTCTTGTATGGTTATTCCGTATTCCCTTTTCAGTAAAACGATCAGTTCAAGCGAATCAATGGAATCCAGACCAAGGCCGTCGCCGAATAAGGGTTCATCATCTTTGATATCCGCAGGAGTCAGATCGGTTAAATTCAGGAATAATATGATCTGGCTTTTTAGTTTTTCTTTTAATTCTGTATTCTCCATCAGGTAATTATATTAAATTTTTTCTTTTCAGCCCTAAAAAGGTGATCAACTGAAATACTAAAGTGATAATGATCAAAGGTATAAGATTGCCAAGCACGTCGCGTAATCTGCCGCCTTCAAGGAATAAGCCATAGTAAGCCTGCAGGCACCAGTGCATAGGCGAAAAATTGGCAAATGTTTTCATCGAGGTATCCATGGTAAAGGTGGGAACCATTAGACCGCCAACAGCGGCGAGGATAACGATGGATATGGCGCCAAAGCCGTTACTTTGCTGGTGTGTCTCTGCAAAAACCCCAACCAAAATGGCATAACTTACCGCGCACCAGCCGCAAACAAGGGTTACTACAAATAAGCCCGCAACATCCGACGGTAAGTTTAACCCCGGCAAACCTATTAAAGGGAAAACCCAAATGCCCAACGAAAATATCACTACGGCTTGTATTATAGTAACTATCACATAAGTGATTTGTTTCGACAACAGGCCGACCAGGTAATTGGTTGGCAAGGTTTTTAAGCGAATAAAACTGCCGCTAACCTTTTCTCTTATCACACTTCCGCCTAACGACATGATCACAAAAAACATAGCAAAGATGGTCCAGGCCGGCACATTGTGCTGGGCAGCATTAGGCGCGCTAAGGGAGCCGTTCTTTGAGACAGGGATTTCGTTAATAGTTGCTTTATTATTCAGCATCTCGTCCTCCAGGCTTGCGGGTAACTGCTTTTCGTTTATTGAAAAATACAGGCTGCGCAATGTTTCCCTGCTTTCAACCAACTGCAATGCACTTTGTAATCCGCCTTTAACTGACAGCCGTAAGGATTCCTGCAAAACAGGATTATAGTACAGGGTCAGCGGATCAACATTACCAACATTCTTCTGAACCGAATCGGCCTGCAATCCAAAACTGGTTAAAGCCTTGCCTGCCACGCTTTTTGATTTGGCCTTAACTTTTAACGTGAAATTAGCCGGGATGATGATACTCAGCAGGGCATCACGTTCTTTCATAGCATCGGCAATAGTTTTTTCGTTTTGGTTTTTTGGGAGATTTGACACTTTAAACATCCCGATCTTATTGATGGTCTCAAGCAACTGGATGCCCGATTCGCCGGTATCCCGGTTGCAGACCAAAATGGGCAGTTTGTTTTTGTTGATCATCTTAAAGGTGCTGTTTTGGATATCAGTTACCACAAACACCAATACGATAGGCATAAGAAACATAAGGGCAAGTCCTACCCCGTCACGTACCAGCACCCTAAAATCTTTTACTATTGTGGCCCAAAGTTTAAACATCAGTTCCTGTAAGCTTTACCTGTTAAATTTAAAAATAATTCCTCCAGGCTTTCTTGCCGGTGTTCTTTAAGTAATTCTGATAAACTGTCCTGCACTATTATTTTCCCGTCATCTATCAGCGCCACGTCCTCGCATAACCCTTCGGCCTCACTCAGCTGGTGTGATGTATAGATCAGCGTGGTGCCGTTTTTATTCAATTCCATCAGGTAATTAATAATAGCATGCCTGGTTTGCACATCCACACCTACTGTTGGCTCGTCAAGGATCAATATCGGCGGATTATGTATTACGCCTATAGCCAGGTTAACGCGCCGTTTCATTCCACCTGAAAATTTATCCACCTGTTTGTTCCTTACAGCTTCCAATCCCAGTATATGTAATAACTCCTTTGTTCTTTTCCTGATCTGTAGCCTGCTTAATCCCGACCATGCTCCAAAAAACTCGAGGTTCTCAACGGGGCTCAGTTCCTGGTAAAAAGAAAAATCTTGCGGAACAAAGCCAAACAATTTATTAACTGCCTTATTGTGTTTCTTTATATCATGGCCCAAAAGATGTATGCTCCCTTCCTCGGCCGAAAGCAGGCCTGTCATCAGGCTCAATAAGGTAGTTTTACCAGCGCCGTTTGGACCAAATAATCCAAATCGCATTCCTTTTGCTATCTTCAAATTTAACCCCGAAAAAGTAAGGCCATCATCACCCTGGTAGTGAAAGCCAAGGTTCTCAATGTCAACTGCTAAAGGTTCCGTTAATGCCATTTTATATTTTTTAAAGCTAAAAATGCTTCTTTTTCCAATACGGATATTTCGATCAAATAGTCACCCATCAAATTAAAATCTTCCTGGCTGCCTATCCTGCCCTTATATATTCCGGCTGCCTGTACCGCGGCTGTCCGCCAAAGGTCGCCTGCCTGCGTAAATAGCTTCGATATTTCCAATAATTCGTCCTGATGTAAATAAGCATGTGCTTCCTGCAAAAATGCAGCGTAAATGTAACGAAATCCCCCGCCCCCGGTACCTATTTCTTCCTGCATCCGCACCAGCTGGGCCAGGTATAACCCAGCCTTTTGCAATCCCAGTTTGTCACGCCACTTTTTAATTTTTTCGCCTGTATATTTTATGCCTCTTACCCCGGCAAAATATCCGGGTATATTCAACATATTGTTCACATTTGTTTTTATGCCCTTTTTAATAGCTTTTGCTATTTGTTCGTCAGTAATTGCAATCTGACTTTTGGGATAATAAACCTGACCGCGTGGCGCCAATGCCCCTTTTGCAAACCGAACACGTTCGAGTTCGTAACTGGTTAGGGTAGTTGTATTTTCCATTACCGGATCGCTGATCAGGTAATTATCATCCTCTTTACCGTAAACAATTAAGTTATGGGCGTTAAAGTGAAAACGGTATTCCCTTGGGAAATAGGAAAGATAATAAACGCCAACCTGGCATCCTACCGGGTGGCCTTCTTCGAGTTGTTGTTTTAAATAGGATTCTGCCTTTTCTTTTGACCCGAATTTTTTCCGGATCACCGGGATGCCCAATGCATTGCAGGTCCTTTTAAAAATCAGTCCGGGGAAAGTACGGAAGGCTATGGCGGGCCCATTGTTTATTTTTATGAAAGGAACATTAACAAAAAACAAACCCGCTCCAATGCCAAACGCCAGTGGTTCTGTTATTTTTTTTGATGAACTCTCGCGTAATAAACTGCTGGTAACCCCTGATTCACAATGTGCAGACTGGTGGTGTTCGAAATCAAGCTTCATGCACATTCATGGTTTTAAGGTCGTCAACCTTTACATTAAAGGCTTCGGCATATTTTTGGAGATTTTTTTCTGATATTTTTTTAAATCCC